>JARRMA010000105.1:0-4727 GCA_037386505.1 Candidatus Bathyarchaeota archaeon | reverse complement strand
GAAAAAAAGACAAAATTTTATTTAGCATCAGAGAAAATGCTAAAACTTTCTGAAGATTCTTTTATAAAAGCGAAACAATCAGAGAAAATAATCCAAGTCCAAAAAATTTTGAAAAAAGTTAAAGAAGAAAAGCAGCTAGCCTTTTCTATTAATGAACTTTTGCATGCACCAAAAATTGCTTCTTCAACAGAATCTTTTTCTGCTCCTATTCCAAACGAAAAACCTTTTGGACTAGAGAGTTTTGAACATGCAAACGTTCAAGCAAATCTTGTTTCTAATGTCAATCAAATTAAAGTTGGTGAATCTTTTTGTTTATCTATAGAGTTTGTGAATGCTGGAAGGGAACCAGCTTTATTATTGAAGGTTGAAGATTTTGTTCCTTCAGATTTCATAGTGGTAAAGAAACCTGAAATTTACAACATTGACGATACTTGTTTGAATATGAAAGGAAAGCAACTTGCACCTTTAAAACTAGTTGAAGTAAAATTGACTCTTCAAACAATTAAGAAAGGAAAATATCATCTTAATCCTAAGGTCCATTATTTAGATGAAATGGGAAACTCAAAATCCCTGCGATTAAAGCCTTTTGAGATTAAAATTGAAGAAATCATTTTAGAAGATAGAGTGTCTAGTGGCACCCAAGAATTGGATTCTCTACTGTTGGGTGGTATCCCAAAGGAATATGCTGTTGTTTTAACTGGTTCTCCGAGTGACGAAAGAGAACGTATAATTAATAATTTCTTAAAAAAAGGAATTACTGACGATGAAATTGTTTTTTATGTTTCTACCGAAGCTGATGGTTTAACTGAACTTTTAAAAAATCAAAACTTTGTTCTTTTTTTATGCAATCCTAGACCCAAAAATGATATTCCTGATCATCAGAATGTCTTTAAACTTCGAAGTAAAACAGATTTAACTAATCTTTCAATTTCATTGACTAAAGCTAACCGTGATATGGATTTAACAAAAAATAAACGGATTTGTATTGAAACAGTTTCTGATGTTTTATTAGATTATGGAGCTAGGGCTTCCAGAAAATGGATTGCTGAGCTAATAACAGATTTGGTCTCTAAGAGATTTACCATTTTAGCGGTGATGAATTCAATTATGCATCCACCAGATCAGGTTAATGCTGTTCTAGACTTATTTGATGGAGAATTAAGTATAGTCCAAAGTGTCAGCTCTCTTAATTGTACAAAGTCAATAATTGTAAAGAAACTTAGAAATCAAGATTACATCAAAAATCCAATTTGTTTTACATGATTTGAACTTCTCATAATTAAAAATTTATATACTTGTAAATATACAAGTATTTACTGATTTGTTATGAGTTTCAAGTTTTCTCCAGCTAAACCTCTTAGTCCTAAACAAAAAGCTGTATGGTCTCTAATACGTAAAGGCTTATCAGTATCAGCAATCGCAAAAAAGCTTAACACTACTAGGCAGTATATTAACCAAACTAGGTTAAATGCAGAGGCAAAACTATCAAAAACTCTTTTAGATGTAGCCGGAACTAATGACCTTCAAATATCAAAAATCTACCCCAAAAAAGGAATCCTAGTAGGATATCACCCAGGTCTTAAATTAAAGGCAATAATTACTTACACCACAACTCATGGAATAAAAGTTTGGTATTGGAATGAAAAACCAGAAAAAATTACAAACAAAAACTTTCTTGATCAAACACGAAAATACCTTTTCGACATAGCCAAAGAACAACACATAGAATTAGACAATACAACAGAAATTCATCCGGCAAAACTAGCCCATATAATTTTTAGTAAACTAATACCCGAGGAAAATTTATGAACCCTAAAAAATTTATCCAAACAATTTTTCGAGGGTGGCTTCCAGTAGAAGCCAAAATGCCAAAACATTGGTCTACAAACTCAATCGGAATTTTTATTTTCACATCATTGTTTTTCTTGTTAATTTTAGTTTTAGGAACTTATTCAATTGTAGCTGCTTCAATAATTTGGAGTCAAACCTACGATCTCGGAGGTGGAGACGTGAATTCATTAATCCAAACCTCGGATGGAGGATTTATTTTAGCAGGAACCAAACAAATTGGACCTGATTCAGATGGCTGGTTAACCAAATTTGATTCTACAGGAAATCTACAATGGAGCCAAATGTATGGAGGAACTGGATTTGATTATGCATATTCCATTATCGAAACATCAGATGGAGGATACGCATTTAGCGGAATCTATGACGATGATGGGTATAAAGATGCTTGGCTTGCCAAAACAGATAACATGGGTAAACTAGAATGGAACCGAACAATTGACGGAGAAGGATATGATTCAATTTACAACTTGGTTGAAACAAATGATCAAGGATTTGCATTAGTTGGAACAACAAAACCAACACAAGAAATTGGAGAAGATTTCTGGCTGATAAAAACCAACAAAGATGGAATAATAGAATGGGATAAAACGTACGGAGGACAAGACACCGAAATCTGCACTTCCTTTTTAACTACTTCTGATGAAGGATTCATTTTATTAGGTTATACAAATTCTTTTGGTAAAGGATATAGCGACTTTTGGCTAGTAAAAACTGATAAAACTGGAGAAGTGGAATGGAATCAAACCTATGGAAGAGACGGAGAAGAAACTGCCAATTGCTTAATAGCAACTTCAGATGGTGGATATGCTATTGCTGGATCTTTAAGGTTTTATGTGAATGATCCTGACCTTTTACTAATTAAAACTGATGGATATGGTACTATGTTATGGAATAAAACATACAGTTGGGGAACAACTGATCGTGGGTACATATCTTCGTTGTTAGAGACATCTGATGGAAGTTTCGTTCTAACAGGCAATTCTTTGGGTTTTTCCGATTATGATGCTTGGATAATAAGAACAGATAACATGGGTAATCTTAAACACTATCAGACAATAGAAGAAAAAGGAGACGACCAAATTTCATCTTTAGTTGAAATTTCTGACACTGATTATGTTTTTGCAGGTATTACTGGAAAAGAGATGGACTATAGAAGAGATCTTTGGTTAGTAAAATTTCAAGAAAGTGAGTCTATAAATAATTTTGTTTTAATAACAATCTTTGCTTCTGCGATTGCAATTTTGTTGGTTTTTATTATATTTTTTTGGAAGAACAAACAATCTGAAAAGTTAACTAAAAGAACTAATAACTCTTCATTTAAAGGAAAATATTTAAAATTAATTGCAGCAATAGCTTTAATATTAATTGTTGGATTTGGTTTAGTCTTCTTTAACTATCTTGATAATGATGTACGTGTAGCTGTTCTAAATGTTCCCGCTGAAGAATTAAACATAATTCCAGATACTTCTATCAAAATTGAGATTAACAATCAAACTGATTTTGAAAGTTTACCCATTAGTAAATCAGATAACATTCTTTTGTTAACAGAAGATGTTGAAGCGGAAATTAACATTGAAACCGACAATATAATTATCGATGGAGGAAATCATCTTCTGAATGTAACCAAATATCAAGGAATAACAATTATTGGACGCGAAAATGTTACCATACAAAATTTTAACATTAATGCATCACTTGGATGTTATGTATTTTATATCGAAAATTCTTCAAACGTGTTTATTAAAAACAATTTAATAAAATCGGGTTATATTGGTGTCACAATTGAAGGAACTCATGGAAAAACAGAAAATAACAAAATTATCGATAATACTTTTGACTCAACAAGTGGAGATAGCATTTTTGTAATGAATTCTTCATTTAATCTAATAAAGAATAATATAATAACAAATTCAGGCGATAAACCCATAGACATCTTTCAGGGTTCAACAAATAATATCATAGAAAATAACCAATTATCTAAAAATAATTTTGGAATTTGGATCTTTCAGTCGTCTAGCAATACTATTTCTAACAATGTGATACAAGAATCTGAAGATGGAATAAGGTTAATGGAAGCAAAGTATAACATTATTCAATCTAATGTATTACAAAAAAATCAAATCGGCATAGTTGTTGATGCTGGTCGAGGAGTTTACGTTTCAAATAATACAATTTATAATAATTCTTTTATTTCGAACAATAAACAAATCTACTCAATTTCAGATGCAATTAATACTTGGGATCTACAAGGAAAAGGTAATATTTGGTCTGATTATTCAGGAGAAGACAAAAACTCAGATGGAATAGGAGATATTCCCTATACCATTAACGAAAACAATACTGACCATTACCCCTTAATGAATTAAAAAATAATTCTAAATTAAATTCAAACCAACATCTAAGTTATATTATCCCATGGTCCTTGCCAATCTGGAAAAGTTATAGTTGCATTTGCTTCTTCCATTATTTTTCTAGGATCAACTGGCACTTGAACTCCCTCTTGCCACTGAAAACCTAAAACTATTGAATAATCTGCATCTGGATCGTTAGCATCCGTTCCCATCATTAAAGCATGAGAAGGAGTAAAAACAAAATTTCTAGCATTAGAAGTTTCAACACTAGTTTCTTCTAATGCCTTAACAACTGCATCGGTTTCAATAGTCCCAGCTCGCTCAATAGCATCTGCTAAAATAAATCGAATAATGTCATAAGTTGTAGATGCACCTAAAGTTATGGGTTCACCCCATCTATTCATATAAGCATCTTTTGTTTGCACAGTTTTACTTGTAAACGGATAACCCGTTGTAGTCGGATATTCTGCAAAATCCATATTATTACATTTTCCATCGGTGTACTCCCATCCATTAGGATCAGAA
>JARRMA010000104.1:0-4757 GCA_037386505.1 Candidatus Bathyarchaeota archaeon | reverse complement strand
CGTTCAACAACTTTTTCCTGTACACTAATCAATTTAGACAATCGGAACGCCCTGCCTTAAATCAATTTTAAAATAAATATTCTTTATGAATCCAAAATTTTTACTTAAAATTCATTAAAACTTTTTATTATTGAAATAAAAATTGTTATAAAAAGAATCAATAAATTGTAGAATTCAAATAGAAAATTCTAGAATACTTATCTTCTAATGAGAAATTAGAATCATCATATACTATATCTAAATTTGTTCCATAGTTGCTAAGAAGTTTTCTGGAGATTTTCCAAATCTGTACAGATTTTTCATCTGCTTCCCATCTTCCCCAAATAGTATCATCGATCCTTCTCATACCATAACCATAGTTTTTAGGTAAAACCAAAACTGAATCAGCATTAATCGGAGAATACTCTGAACCATCTTGAATATTACTCCAGAATCTTTCTAAAGCTAGAAAATGTTCATCAAGAAGAATTCCATATTCGTTTAACTGTGGGTAATTAAAAACAACAAAATATTTAGCCCCATTATTATATGCCATCATCAAATCGTCATACATTTTATCTCCATCTTCTAAATATGGAGGTCCATCAAAAGTCCAAGTTACAATAGTTCCCCATTCTTTATTCTGTAATCTTGCTGCACCTCTAATAAGTGCAATATCTTGAATTCTGCTATGATTCCAACCAAACTGGGCTAAAACAACATCATATCCCGCCAAATAATCAAACCAATAAAGCGCATAATCGGAAGTAAAAGCCACAGGAGAACTTAATCTATTTTTAACTGAAATTAATCCTGGCATACTCTGCCAACTATCAACAAAATACTCTGCCATCTCATTATAATTATTTGGAATAGGACCCAGAGTTTCATTCCACATTTCATTTAATGAGTCAAGCAAACTACCTGCTGGCTCATCAAAAAAATATACTCCTAAAAATTTTGAACCCCACCTATCATTTACTTTATCAAGCCATAATGGTTGCCAATCAAGATCAAATTTACCAAAATAAACAATAATAGATAATTCTGCGTCAACTGCATAATCACATATTTCATTTAAGAGTGTTTCATTTTTACTAACTGGACCTGACTGAACTACAAAAAGATTAGTAAAAGATTTAACCCTATCAATAAGTAATTTTGCGCTAGACATCGAATCACCACCAAAAGAAACTCCCACAAAATAATCATTAACACTTTCATCATTATTCAAAAAAATAGAAGCCACAAAAATAGAAAACAATAAAATCAAAACCAACAAAATAGATATCATGACATGCTTTTTCAACAGCAAAACACTCTTCAAAGTAAATTGAATAAATCACTCAGATATTAACTAACACATTTATTACCTGATTGGGATATAAATAACATAAAAATCGACGTTCTGTTCTATCAACCAAACCCCATACCCAGTTTCAACTTTTCCTCTTATTATAGCATTTCATATATTCGATAAATCTACACTAGTATAAAATCTAACAAACATACCAAATTCACCCACAAAATTATATAAAAAAACTACAACCATTAATATGGGAGATCAAATGTTGGTAAAAGCTATTTTCTTAATATTTTTAGTAATCTTTAGTATAATCTCTTCTTTAATTGATTTACCTCCTGGGACAATATTAACTGAAACATTGGATCTTTCAATACCTTATTCATTTCTTTCAAATAATCTATTCAATGGTTTTTTCTTTGCAACAATTATTGGATTCATAACTTATGTTATTAGAAGAAAAACAAAGGCAACTTTGAGTTACACATCAAAAATGTATTCTGTGGATAGAGAAATAAAAGAACTAAGTCAAGAAGAACAAAAAATCAATATTTCTTCAAATTTAACACAAATAAAAGGTATAGGTCCAAAAAACGCTATGGATCTAGAACTTGCAGGTGTAACAACAATTGCAGATCTTGCTAAACGTTCTCCACAACATCTAGCAGAAAAAACTGGAATATCAATAATCCTTATTTCGAAATGGATTGTTGAAGCAAACAAACTTATGAAATAGAAACCTAACTAAAAGATTGTTATTTATTTACAAAATGTTTCCAAATTAGTCAATTTCAATCATTTTATACAAGCTTGCTTGTTCTAATTCACTTTCAAATTCGTTCACTTCATTATTTTGTTTGAAATTTGTGAAAATCCTGTTGAATAGTTTCATAATCTTCAACTCCATTATAACTATCATGTATGACGACTTAATATAATGCTTATTTTAATCGACGAATTATATCAAAAATCGGAATATGTCGAAAACCAAAAGTGTAACTTCTTTTAATTGACAACTAATTAAAAATAATAGATATTATTTTTAACAAAAATGAGGTAATTTACCTATTGAAGAAACTGCTCATTATCGGATCATATTATACTAGCGAAGCAGAAAATATTGAATGGACTAGACAATTTTGTGATTTTGAAAAATATGATTCTATAATAATTGATTTAACTTCATTTCCAAAAAATTATCCAAAAACTCTATTTAAAAATATTGGAATATTAAAAAGAGCTTCTCGTCTTTTTATACGCGATAACAAAGAAATCTTCTGCATTATGGAAAAACCATTTAAAATTTTATTCAAACAAATTCCACTCAATTATTCGTGGTTACCTTTTCCACAAAAGCTTACAGTTAATCCAATGCTTCTAGGAAAAACGATATTTACAAAATCTGAAAGATTTGCAGAATATTTTGAAAATGTTAAAAAATGGGATAATGAACTATTCTGGGAAAACACAAAAAATTGTAGCTTCGAAACAATAGCGGTAAATAAATCTAATAATCCTATAGCGGCTACAATAACAATTAATTGCAGAGGAAAAATCCATTTTTTGCCAAAAGTAACGAACGTAAGCTCAAAAAAAGCAATTGATCTCTTGATTAAATATGCTAAAAACTTAAAATAAAAAAGAAATAACACAAAAAAAGAATTAAAACTTCAGTTTATATTCCTCAAGACGGGCAACAATTGGATCCCATCTTACACAATCTACTTTCCTTGGTTTCTTTTTGATGTTTACAGATTTCATATTACCCACGAATAATTGCATCGTAAGATTAAATATAACCCATATTTCCAAAACGAACATATATCAAAAATCTGGATGCTACTGATTACGAATTAAGTTAATCCCAAGTGTTGGAAAAATCAAATTTAATATATTGTTTACTGTGACATAATATTTAATATATCCTTTAACTTTAATTACTCTGAGAATTAATGCAAATCTCTCCTAAACTTAAAACTAAATATCGCTCT
Organism: Candidatus Bathyarchaeota archaeon; assembly: GCA_037386505.1. GTDB lineage: Archaea > Thermoproteota > Bathyarchaeia > Bathyarchaeales > Bathyarchaeaceae > Bathyarchaeum. Next base: position 1,484 of record JARRMA010000104.1, on the reverse strand, counting down.
TCCCAAAATCTTTATCGAAAACTACTAACTTTAAGCGTTCCTTTAATCATTATCATATTTCTATCCAATATGACCTTAGCACAGACAACAGAACGAACGTTTGAATTATTGAATCAACCTAATGGATCAAAAACATATCAATTAACTATATCGACAACCCAAACACTTTACGAATATTATCAACGACAAAATCACCAAATATACGAAAATGCTGATTTGGCAAAATTCGTAACACCATCACCTTTGGAACCAGTAGCGGAAGATCTTTGGACAATATATGATAATCCAGAAGATTTTGCTAATGGAGTACTTATGATCACTCATCAAATACCATACGAGGGAAGTGCACCTCAAAAATATCCAATAGAAACGTTAAACGAAAATATTGGCGATTGTGACCTTTTCTCCTTTTTAGCTGCTTCTATAATGAAAGCAGGAGGATTAGATGTAACACTTTTACTTTTTGAAAAAGAAGAACACATGACCGTTGGAGTTTACCTTTCAGAACCACCAACTAGTGCTAGAACCTCTGTCGCATATTTTACGTATGAACAAAAACCTTACTACATAGCAGAAACAACTGGAAATTATGAAAATGGATGGTTGGTTGGAGAATGTCCAGATCTGGTTAAAGGAGCTTCTGCACAAATAATACCCTTAAACCAAATTGAGCAGAAACCATCTCCAGATCAAGTTTTTTCAAGCTATAGTACACCACAGCATTCTTCTTTGCTAATATCTGCTTCAACCGAATTGGCAATTGCTCAAAACGAAATTCAGATAATCGGATCATTATCACCATCACTTGAAGGTGAAAATGTAACACTATACTTTAGTTCATATGGTTCTGCACTAAATCAAATTGCTACAATCGAAACTGACGCTATGGGTCGTTTCTCATATAATTGGAATTCTCCTCCAGGAGGGATATACTCTGTTAGAGCCAATTGGTCGGGAGATGGTAATTATATAGGTTCAGATAGTAGCATATCTAGAATTGTAATAATACCTTTTGAATGGGTAATGATGGGAGGCATTCTTATTTTTTGCTTAATCCTTCTAGTTATCGTAGTTTTAGCAACAAGAGGCAGTTCTACTCCCAGTATGGATTCGTTCTCTGATTTTGAAATCGATGAATATGATTAATCTGGAACCAAAGAGTCTATTTCTTTAATATCTAGTTGAATTGAGCTATAATTAGAGGAAAAAAGAATGCATATTGCTCAAATTGGAACCGGAAGAGTTGGACGACCAACAATTTATACAATTATGTGCACAAAATTAGCAGATACCATAACAGTATGTGACACAAAACCTGGGTTAGCCAGAGCATTCGCTGAAGAACTCAAACATGTGGCCTCAAGTAATAATTTTAACTTAACTATCACTTCTTGCGAAAATGATGATGATGTTCATGGAGCAGATATTATTCTTATTTCGGCTGGAAAACCAAGAACACCTGGATCTAGAATGAATAGAAGAGA
>JARRMA010000103.1:0-7207 GCA_037386505.1 Candidatus Bathyarchaeota archaeon | reverse complement strand
TGAGAATTCTAGATAAAACCGAACCTATGTAACCTGCTCCACCAGTAACTAGAATATTCATTATTTCACATTCTATTTATGTGGAGGTCTAAACCAATCCCAAGGTTTACCAACACGGGGATCGTTAGTTTTTCCATTAATTTCTATTGGCAATATTGTTTGGTCGTCCCAAGGCACACGAATTTCATCAGGGTCTTTGTAATCATACAGTTTATTAACAAAATATAACAATAAAGCTGGTTCATTGCCTAATGTTTTGATTCCATGTAAATACTTTCCAGGTATTCTAACTACTGTTGGTTTTCTTCCGGTGACAACTACTTCAGCTAATTGACAGGTAGTTTCGTCGTATGCACATATTTTCATTGCTCCTCTTAATACCAGAAAATGATCTATTTGACCTCTAAGATGTTTATGCCAAGCTCTAACAACATTTGGATAACTGAAACTAATATTTGCCTGTAATATTGACTCATCTTCTAGGAAGTCTCTCCAATCAGTTCTTAGGGCTTCGAGAAAAAATCCTCTTTCGTCGGGTAAAATATTAAGTTCATATGTTTTAACTCCCGTAGGAATATAGTTTTTCAAAGTTCCACCTCTGAGTAATCTCCAATATGAAGTTTTAAGCATCCTGTCCTATGATTTCTAGTTACCTTAGCATTTTTTCCAATTAGACTCTCTTCTAATCTATCTATTCCGTTTATTTGTGCCTTTTCTAATATCACACTATATTGTATCGAGCTGCTAACTATTTTTGTTTCATTACCTATACTAGTGTATGGACCAATGAATGAGTTTTCTATAATACAGTTCTCTCCAATTATACAGGGTCCTCTAATGGTAGAATTAATTATTTGGCTATTTTCAAGAATAGTAACTCTTCCTTCGATTTTACTTTTTTCGATAATTCCATTGATGTTTTGTTTTGTATATTCATCTAGAACTTTAGCATTTGCATTAAGAATATCATCTTTCTTACCAGTATCTAACCACCATGTGTTTAGAATTTCTGCTTTGACTTTAAAATTCATGTTTATCATTTGTTGAATTGCATCTGTGATTTCTAGTTCACCTCTCCATGAAGGTCTAATTTGATCTATTGCTTGGAATATTTTGTTTGAAAAAATATAGGTTCCAACTATCGCCAAGTTTGAGGATGAATCTTTTGGCTTTTCAACTAATTTAACAATATTAGCATTAGCATCCAATGTTGCTACGCCAAACTTTTTTGGATCATCTACAGGTTTTAGAAGAATTAGAGCATCCATGTTTTCTTTTTGAAATTTTTCCAAATAATTAGTTAATCCTCTACCTTGAAGGTTATCTCCTAAACACATAATGAAGTCATCGTGCCCAAGAAATGGTTGGGCAGTTTTAACCGCATGAGCTAATCCCAAAGGTTCTTGAGTAATATAGGTAACTTTAATGTTCCATTTCGTTCCATCATTGACATATTGTTTTACGTAATTTCCAGTTTCTGGAGCAATTATTACTCCGATTTGTTTAATTCCAGTTTCTGCTACTTGGTCTAAAACATAACCCAAAACAGGTTTGTTGGCTAGAGGTATCAATTGTTTGGCTAAAGTGAAAGTCAGTGGACGGAGTCTTGTTCCTTTTCCACCGCTTAAAATAAGAGCTTTCACAAAAATAGCACCCAATTAAGAAATATTTAACGAAGGTATTACTTCTTTTTTAATCCATCCTCTGTCCATTTGATGAGAAATACCAAGTCGGTTTTTACTCTATTTTCTTAAATTTCTCCCTTTTTGATCCACAAATTGGGCATACTTCAGGAGCTGAACCTTCAACGGTATTTCCACATACCCCACAGACATAATATTCAGTATCAGGTAATTTTTTTCCACTATTCAAAATTTTAATAGCGTCCGAAAAAAGACCAGCATGAATTTTTTCAACTTTATTCGCTACATCAAAACTCCAAACTGCTTTTTTATTTCCTTCAGTTTTAGCAATTTGAATATAGTTCGGATACATTTCATCGAACTCAAAAGTCTCTCCTGTAACTGCTGCGTTCAAATTATCAATTGTAGAGTTTATTTCATTCATTACATCAAGATGATTTAAGGCATGCACTGTTTCTGCTTGAGCAGCTGCTCTGAAAAGTTTTGCTACTTGTTGAAATCCTTCTTTATCAGCTTTTTTGGCAAAAGCCAAGTATCTTCTATTAGCTTGAGATTCTCCAGCAAAGGAGTCTTTTAGATTTTTATTAGTTTGTTCCATTTGAAAATCACTATTTTTAATTAGAGTAGCTCTTGTTTAAAAATAATCCTGATAATAAATAGAAATTTGATGATGTATCGATTTTAATAACATTAGTCAATATAGAATTTTGTTTTTTAAACGTTTTATAAATTCTAATATTGATAAGTTTGATACATCTACTGATATTCATAATCCTTACATTTCTTGGACAACAGGTCTCATTTCTTGGATTCTAGGTTGTTGTCTATGGGTTCTAAAATCAGAATTTATTTCTTTAATTTTCATTTCAATTTCAATTATTCTTTGCCTATTAGCACTTTTTGATTCTTCGAAAATTAGTTTAAATGATTTTTACAATTTAGAAAATAATGAATTAAGTGTTTCAATTTACATTTTAATTGTTTTTATCTCAGTTTTAATCATGATCGGTACTAATTCAATTGCTATTGGATTGACAACAAATATTCTATTAATGTTGTTCATGCATGATTTTAAAGTGTATAAAAGAGCATAATCAGAATTTGATTTGCTATAAAATTTGAAATTAGAGTAAGCCAGACTTCAATTTTTATGCTTTTTTAAAGAATTTATAACGATTCCAAACATAATTAGTTAGTAGTAAGACTTAAGATTTAATAGTTAGTATTGGACTGTAGTATAGCGGGATGCATTCCCTTGCAAAAGAATTTGAAACCTCGAAGTTCATTTGCCCGAAAAATCATAACAGTTGTATTCCTTCCAATCATTATTTTGATTTGGATGATTGGGTGGACATTAACACAAATAGGTAATTCTGATAGATCTATGGAAACTGATGCCAAGATCTTAGAAATTAATTCAAAATTTGGAACTCTTGAATCCAATTCTGAAAATGATAATGAAAAAATCTCAAATTATCCGATTAGTGCTTAATTTTCACAAGAATCAAACGAGAATCATTGATAACATCATTGATCGCATAATTGCTCCAAGTTATTAGATTTATTTTTTACATTAGTATTTCTACTATGTTTAAAGCTAATAGTTGAAAAAGTTTTCAAGGATTCTGTTCTTGATAATATCCAGCCAATTATCCATAAGGGAATAATTGCAGGCAACAAGAATACTGAAAAGAATCGATTCTTTGATTTGTTATTAACAGATTTTTTCATGTATTCCCCAGATTATTAATTTTAAAGTATCATTTTCGAAATAATTGAACATAAAAGATATACGACGTGTTAATATGATTTAAACATTAAGAGATATATTTTATAGATATATGATTTTTAAAAATAATTAGTTCATTTCATGCATAAATATAAATCAAATTGCTCATTGAGTCTTTATTATCATATGTTTGTCAATAATTTTAAATTTTATTTTCAACTTGAATGCTTTTCTAACAGATGATATCAGTTTTGTTCTGTTGATGTAATGAGTTTTGTTATGTGCCCCATTAATTGATGGGAAGCATTTAAGGTAGAATTAATATCATCATCTGAAACAGCTTTTCCGTTGATTTGAAGAATGTTTTGAAAAAATGATGCGGATATTATGTTTCTGCAATCAGTTGTTATCCATTTTAGAGTTATTTTGTTATTTGTTGATGAGCACCCCAACCAACGTAGTTGACCAAACCATTTGTTACGTAGATTGTCAACTATATTTTTTATCGATATATTTGGTGGAAGAAAAGTTTGCAATAACGGTATATTTTGAGCTTTTGAATCTACAGGTTTTGCTTTAATAATATTTTTTGCTTTAGTTGTTATTGAATAACCATTATTTTGTTTTTTTAGTAATTCCTGACTCATTAATCTTGAAAGAATTCTTGAGAGTTTTTCTGGATGAATTTTGAGTCTTCGTTTTAGTCCCTCAAATGTGAAATTGCTAAGGTCTTCTTCGTCTACAACATTCAATAAGTTTATGTCTCTTTGTTTTAGATCTAAGTCTTGGATATCGTTGTCATCAGTTTCCATTACTAAATCGCTCGTAATAGTCATATAAATGGTTTCTTTTGAATGTTACTTTTTTGTAATATTTATATTTTCTACTAATTCCAAATATTTTTGAGTTTTAGTAAAATAAGTTTTTAACAAGATTTGAATTAAGGAATTAGGAGTCAATTTCTTTGTTTAGCAATACCAGTAATTTTATAGATTGAAAAATTGTTTAAGATTAAATGAGAGACAAAAATTATGGTTGATAGTTTTTCTAAAATTCTTGTCACCGGAGGCGCAGGATTTATTGGTAGTCATTTAGTAGATCGGTTAATTGAAAAAGGGTATACAGTTCGGGTCATCGATGATCTTTCTACTGGAGAAAAACAAAATATAGCTCAACATAAAAATAATGAATCCTTTCAATTTGTTGAAGGGGATATTAGAGATTTTGATTTAGTGAAAAAGTGTGTTAAAGATGTTGATGCTGTATTTCATGAAGCAGCATTAGTTAGTGTTACCCTTTCGGTTGAGAACCCATTGCTTTCAAATGAAATCAATGTTACAGGAAGTTTGAATTTACTCAAAGCGTCAGTGGATACTAATGTAAAACGGTTCATCTTTGCATCATCTTGTGCAATATATGGAGATACAAAAGAACTACCGATCACTGAAAAAATTTCTGGTAATCCACTTTCTCCATATGCAGTAGATAAATTAGCCATTGAAAAATATGCTAAAGTAATTAATGATTCATACGAGATTGAAACGGTTGGCTTACGTTATTTTAATGTTTATGGGTCTAGACAAAAATATGGACCATATAGTGGAGTTATTTCAATTTTTATCAATAAACTTTTGGAAAACAAGGTTCCAACGATTTTTGGAGATGGAGACCAAACAAGGGATTTTGTTAATGTTAAAGATGTAATAGAGGCGAATATGCTTGCTTTGTCGAAAAGAGATGTTTCAGGTGAAGTTTTTAACATTAGCTCAGGCAGAGCAGTAACTATTAATAATATTTTGAAAATTATTAGAAAATTATTAAAAAAAGAAAAAATTGAGCCTAAATATTCCGAAGCTAGGTTTGGAGATATTAAACATAGCTATGCAGACATTTCTAAGGCTCAAAAAATTTTGGGGTATGACCCACAAATTCAGATCAATGAAGGATTAAAACAACTAATACAATATTCATTAAAGCAGAAATAGAATATTTGAAATGTTAACCATGTTAACAAAAAAACCGATTGTGTTATAATAGGAAAAAAATTTGAGAGTCGAATATTACATGTTAAATAAAATTAAGAATGAATTATTACTTTTGGGTGATTCTGAACGAGCAAAAAAATTATCTAGTTTTTTCAAAACAGGAAAAGGGGAATATGGAGAAGGTGACCTTTTTCTTGGAATTCCTGTTCCACAACAGCGTAAAATAGCAAAGAGATATACTGATCTGTCTTTAGATCAACTTAAAAAACTTCTTAGTAGTAAATTTCATGAATTTCGGTTGACAGCATTAATCATATTGGTTCTCAAATATGGCAAAGCTGATAATTCGGGGAAAAAGGAGATTTTTGATTTTTATCTAAAAAATACAGAATTTATTAATAATTGGGATTTAGTTGATTTGACCTCTCCAAAAATTATGGGTGATTTTTTAAGTAATAGAGAAAGATCCATTCTGTTTGAGCTGGTTAATTCAGATAATTTATGGGAAAGAAGAATCGCAGTTCTAGCAACTTTTTATTTTATTCGAAACGATGATTTTGAAGATGCAATAAACATTTCGAGACTTCTTATAACTGATGATCATGATTTAATCCATAAAGCAGTTGGTTGGATGCTTAGGGAGATTGGAAAAAGAGATGAAAATACGTTAAAAAAGTTCCTAAATAAATATTATAAACAAATGCCTCGTACAATGCTCAGGTATTCTATTGAGAAATTAAATAAAGAAGAAAGAAAACATTATTTGAACAAACAATAATGAAGATTAAGTAAGAATAAAGAAACATATAATTATAATTTTAATTAATTTTTTTAGATTTTATGTTAATAGTTGCTAGATATATTTTTGAGGGGGCAAAATAATATTTTTTCAGGAAATGGTTCAAAAATGAATGTTTTGGAAGCAATGAAAAAAAGGAAAAGTGTTCGCAATTTCTTAGATAAATCGATTGAAGATGAAAAGTTAGAAACTGTATTAGAAGCTGCAAGAATTGCTCCTTCTGCTAAAAATCGTCAGGAATGGCGATTTATAATTGTAAAAGATCAGGAGATTAGAAAAAAACTTGCAGAAGCAGCAAAAGGTCAAAAATTTGTGGGAGAAGCCCCGGTAGTAATTGTAGCTTACGCACTTGATGATGGATACGTGATGACTTGTGGACAATTAAGTTATCCGATTGATGTGGCCATAGCATTAGATCATATGTCTTTAGCAGCAGTAGATGTTGGTTTAGGGACTTGTTGGATTGGAGCTTTTTATGAAGATAAAGTAAAGGAGATTTTAGGTATCCCTGCGGACTATCGGGTTGTTCATTTGATGCCAATTGGTTATCCAGCAAACGAGAGCATTAAAGAAAAAAATCGATTGCAAATGAATGAAATTGTGAAAAATGAAAAATGGTGAAATAATTAAAGAAAGATTCGTTTTGAAAACAATACATTTTCTTAAAAATTTATGCTTTTGAATGTCTTATATATTGAGTTAGCTGCTTTGTCTAGTTCACTTTTTTCTTGAACAGAGAGATTTTTATACATTGAGGAACCAATAGATTTCCCCAGTTTTCTTGGAATACTTACAAAAACTGGATCGACAATTCCTTCAACTATTGTTTCTGAAGCAATAGGTAATATTTCATTAGTGTCTAAAACCATTGCTCGGATTATGTCTTTAAATGAAGCGGCAGGTCCATATTCTGTTGCTCCAATGTTATCTAAAATAATTTTAACTTAACTATCACTTCTTGCGAAAATGATGATGATGTTCATGGAGCAGATATTATTCTTATTTCGGCTGGAAAACCAAGAACACCTGGATCTAGAATGAATAGAAGAGA
>JARRMA010000102.1:0-4834 GCA_037386505.1 Candidatus Bathyarchaeota archaeon | reverse complement strand
GAGACAGCAGCAGCTAATGCCTCAGGAATAGAAACCGCACTAAAAATTCTAAAGAAAAAAGGAAAGATAAAAGATGAACAAATAGATGTTGTAGCTTTCGCTGGAGATGGTGGAACCTTTGATATTGGCTTCCAAGCATTATCCGGAGCAGTTGAAAGAGGACATGATTTTCTTTATGTACTTTATGATAATGAAGCATATATGAACACAGGAATTCAACGAAGCGGGGGTACTCCACACGGTGCATGGACAACTACTTCACCCGCAGGAAAAGTAATCCCAGGAAAGGCTGAATACAAAAAACCGATAGCACATATTATGGTTGCTCATGAAATGCCCTACGTGGCAACAGCCAGTATTGCTTACTGGAAAGATATGGTGATAAAAGCTCGAAAAGGCATGGAAGTCGACGGTCCAGCATTTTTGCATTCTTTTGCTCCTTGTCCAAGAGGTTGGAGAAGCGAGACAGCAAAATCAGTGGAAATTGCTGGTTTAGCAGTACAAACATGCGTTTTTCCTCTATGGGAAGCTGAATATGGTGAGTATAAGCTTTCAACTCCTAGTAAACTAATAGCAAAATATCCTAATAGAAAGATGCCAGTAGATGTTTATCTAAAAACCCAAAGAAGATTTAAGCATCTATTCAAACCGGAAAATAAACAAATTCTAGATGATATTCAAAATGAAGTTGATAGACGCTGGAAAAAATTACTAAAAGCTTGCGATATTGATTAAGTAAGACAAAAATTAATAAGAAAGGCGAAATTTATCGCCCTTATTTTTTAAGAAAGCAAAGGAACTTAATTATCCACCAGGAGCCCCATGAAAGGGAACATTTTCCCAGAGAACATCCCACCATTCGTTATCGGTTATTGTCTCTCTTCTAACAATAGTTTGTAAAACCTTTTTTAGAAGTTCATGATGTCTTTTTTCATCTGATAGGATTGCCTTTAAAAGAAGTTTTATCTTATCATTACTAACTGACGGAATAATTTTACCAAGTTTCTTAATGATCATTGCTTCCAAATTTATGTGCTTTTCTAAAAGATCTTTCTGCTTGTCCAAGTTCTTTTCAGTAAGTGCTTGAGAAACATTTGTTAGTAAGCTAATTGCTGACGAATACATTTCCGCATGTTTTGTGGAATCAAGAGAAATTCCTTTAAGAACCCCCTTAACAACGGGATTTTTTATTTCAATTAATCCTTCGGCGACCGAATCTACAATTGTTTTTTCAATTTTAATCTGATTTTTAAAAAGTTTCACAAGTTCATCATTTGAACTCAAGTAATTACCTCCTACAATTAGAAACAAAAACATATAGAATAAAGTTTTCGAAAAAAATTATAAAATTGATAATCTAGGTAAGAAAAAGCAGAAGAAAAAGAAAAACCGCTGTTAATGGAAAAAGGGTTAAAGCAAGTTTCTTAACACGTTCTGTGGTTTTATCCGCTAATATAGTTAACTGTGTTATTTGCTTTTCTCCAATTATCTTAACTTTTGGAATTACTTCTGTTTGAAAAGAAGCTTCTACAGATTCGATATTGTCTATAGCTTCACTAGTTGCTTCTGTAATATACTGAATAAGTTTTGAATGGTCAATTGCTTCACCCACTAAATTATATCCTCTTCGACTTCGGATCATTCCACAAACTGAATGTGTATCCGTAGTGAAAACTTCTCCGTCATCTATTCCTAAATCTTCTATAGCTGCAAGGATTTTTTCTCTCAATCCGGAAACCATATTGTTTCCATCAATAGTAATATAACCAATATTTTGTCCAGCAATATTCACAACAATCACACTTATTCCCCCAGCACCCATACCATCACTAACCGTAAAATCTTTAGGACGTACTGTTGCAGCCCCTACACCAAAAGATGAAAAATTTTGATCTATTGCTTTTTTTAAGCAATCTACTGAAGCTTTGCGAAATGATGCCACAACAGCATCTTGATCAAACGAATCATCCATACTGTTATGTGCATCGATTGCAAGTGCAAAAAACCCGCCTTTTTTAGCTTCGTTAACAATGAACGAGTTTAGTTCAGGAGGAAGATCTTCCATTGTTTTCGGCGCAGTTGTTAAGGTCATAAATGCACAATTACCGAATATCTGGCAACTTGCTTTTGAATCCTCATTTTCTGTTCTTACCAGAGACGTAGCTTTCGAATTGTATTTTGATAAACCAACCAGATTTAGTATATTCTTTACAATTCTTTGATTTTCAGATTGTGATGATACGTCTAATTCATGACCGACTAAACCATGAGGAACCGATACCACACAATCAAATTTGTTTTGAACTTCAGTTTGAATAAGATAAGGAAGTAGACTGCTTCCTAGATTTTTGAAAGGTCCTGGATGAATAGCTGGAACAATAATTGCTGCTTTTACTCTATCTTTAGCGTTAAATGTTAATAATGAAACACAAACATCTTGTTCGTTTCCAAGTTGTTCAAAGAAGTTTTCTAGAGGAGCATTTAGATCCTCAGTCCAATTAGCTAAAAATGCTTTAAATAAAATTGAAGAACCTATTCCAACATCTTTTTTGCCAATATTATCCATAAAAAATTTGAAAGTAAGAACAGTCAAAATGGGTATTGATATCGAAATTGTAACATATAGTAAGAATTGTAGATTTATCTCATAAACAATCCTAGAACCAATAGGTAATACAAGAAGAAGAATTAAGATGGGTTGCAAAAGCGAAGAAAATAGGATTGCTGTTATTTCAACAAAAGAAGTAATTGAAAAAACTAACAATCGTAATATCAAAGCTCCACTTATACTCAGAAGGAAAAATTTGATCCAAAGATTTGGAGCTCCGAGAAGTGCACTAATAAAGGTCCCAAGAACAAGAATTGCAAATAGAATAAGTGATGAAAAGAAAGAAAGTGCTGAGCAACGTCGATAATTAAAAATTAGATCATTTTTCATCGGCCAGTGGCTGATTATAAAATCTGCAATTAATGTTAAAATTAAAAAGAGAATCCCAAAACTTAGACCAAAAACAAAATTATCTAAAGAAAGACTCAAAGGTAGAATAGCTAATAGTCCACCATGTAAAGATAGTAACCCGAGAGAGATTAGCAGTTTACGTTGGGAAGGAAGCCCAAACAGTTTTGAATATCTTTTCACTACCTTGTCAATGTATTTGTTTGTTGTATCGTCAGTCAACATGATGCCTCTCGAGTATACATTTTTGGAAATCTCTCAAAAATATTAATGTTATATTGATGCATTCGTAGTTCTACTTAAATTTGCTGTGCAAAGAAGTTTAAAGTAAACCTTTTTTACATGTATAGGATATTAAATCACTGGATTATTAATTATTTTTAAAAAATATTTAAAAATTTAGTTGGCCGGAGTTGGAGTTCGAAAGAAAAAATATGTTTAAAATCTTAATCTTAAAATGTAAAAGCTTTTATGCAGAATAATAGTTAAATTGTAGGGCTATGTCTAACGTTGGACCCCCTCCTTCTGTGTTTCAAATCCTTGAAAGACATATCGGTAGAAAGATGGTTGCTATCTTGGACCCATCATATGGATTCGAAGGCACTTTAGCGGCGGTAACAAGAGAACCTCCTGGTATTTGGCTTTCCGAGGCTGAAGTTGTCACATTGCGTTCAACAATAGCTCAACCTGTTCCACAGATTGTCAGCAGGGAAGATAGAAGTGAAGTTTTTGTAAATTTAAGTTCTGTTCAACGTATTGAAGTTCTTCATGAGAAATAGACTAACTAAAAATTATAGGCGCTAAAATGCTAACAACTATTAGACCTATAGCTAAAATGACTGCTAACTCAGGTCTAACCTTGACACCTCTTGTATCTTCTTCGAAAAATCTTAATAGACCAGCACCTTGAGCAGGCATACCTGCACTTTCACGCCGTTTTTTCTTTCTTCCACTCATAGAGATCAGATCAAATGGTCTATATAGATATTAATTAAAGTTGCGTATACGTTTTTTAGAAAACGAATATTAGTCTAATGAACGAATTGCAATGATCCAATAGTTCATTTAATTTTTTATTTGTTTAAGATATACATTAGCAGGATTAAAATTCCTATAGCATATTATTATACTCAGAAGATTTAAATAGAACTTTATAGTCCATCAATGATCTATCGGAAGGTTCAAAATATGAGGGATAATGTTTGGCAGTCGGAAAATAATTTTCTCCGAAAATTCGGAACACAATCAATTGCCTAAATTTAAGAAAATTCCCTTTAAAAAAGCTCCTCTTGAAATCTTTTCGAAACTCTACAATCATTACCAAAACACATACATGCTTGAATCAATTGAAGGCCCAAAAAAGTTATCACAGTATTCATTCATTGGATTCAATCCAAAAGTGTCAATCATAACAAAGAATGGAGAAGCAATAATTAGTAATGAAAAGACAGGTGAACGAGAGAGAGAAAAAACAACTGAACCCTTAAAAATTATTGCAAAAACAATGAAATATCAATCTAGTTTTAAGAAACAAAGATTTGTTGGGGGAGCTGTAGGATATGTTGCTTATGATGCGATAAAATATTGGGAGAAAATTCCTGAAAAATCAATTGATGATCAAAAATTTCCTGATATTAATTTTGGAATATTCGATGATGGAATAATATATGATCATCGAAACATGAAAGCTTTCTATTATTATTTAAATGAAAACAGATTAGAAGAAATAAGAAGCGTTCTAAAGGAAAAGGAGTATAATGAAAAATTAATTCATAAACAATTAGAGGTAAACATTTCTAAGGAACGTTTTAAGGAAGCAGTAAATAAAGCAAAAGAGTACATATACGCTGGCGACATTTTCCAAGTTGTTTTATCTAA
>JARRMA010000101.1:0-4863 GCA_037386505.1 Candidatus Bathyarchaeota archaeon | reverse complement strand
AAAAAAGGGAAGGAAAGTTAGAAAATTATTTTCTACTTTTCATTAGGATATAGATTGCAAGCAACATTGTTATGATGACAAGTACTAGAATAGCCAATAAGTAAGTTGTCAAATTAGAAGTATTAGTTTCCAGAGTTCCAACTGTACTTTCAAGGTCGCTAACTGAGCTTTCGAGTGAATTTACTGATCCCTCAACTGAATTAACTGAATTTCCAACATTTGTTACAGAATCATCCATATCTGACATGTGGGTTTCTACCGAATTTACAGAACTTTGAAGGCTATCAACAGATCCTTGTACTGGAGAAAGATCAACGTCTGCAGGTGCAGGATCAGCACCTAATGCTGTTTGTGCAAATGATGCATAGTAAGATCCAGATCCCATGAATGTTGCGATGATTGTATACTTGCCTTGGGTTGGGGGGTTCCACATATAACTGAACATTCCAGTACCATCACTTGTTACTGTTGCAATATTATAGAATTTGCCGGTGGGATCGACCGCATCTATTGTTACTGGAACTCCAACTATATTGGAAGGACGTGCAAATTGTTTGTAAACATATAGCATCCATTCACTCATAATTTCGTCAGATACTGCTGGAACACCATTTGGGAAGCGCAACTTTCGTTCTGCTTCTTCTGTTCCAGGAGACACATCTGTTACCATTCCTTCTATAATTACACTGCTTCCAAGATTAGTTACTTTAGGCGAGGTCGTAACTGTAGTTTTACTAGGTCCTCTGCCTACTGCATATATTTGTTGATCATATGAATCCATTGTCGCTATTATACTGTCTCCGATGATTCCTGCTCCTCCCCAGTCGGTTTGTCGGAGGAATCCATCTATTTCCCAGATTACATCTCCTGTTTCTGCGTTAAGACAAACAAATGGCGCACCTCGTGGTTTAGGATCAATTGGAGAGTGTTCACTGTGACCAAGGTAGAGTTTTCCGTCAGTAATGAATAAGATGTATATTGGCCAATTGTTACCCCATAATATTTCGTTGTATGGATCTTCAGCTTCGTATGACCATAATAAAGTACCATTCTTGGCATCATAAGCACTTACTACTCCTGCCATTTTTGCTGCGACAAATAATTTGCCATAAGCGATTTCACTTAGCATACCGTAAATACCTAGGTAAGGTAATGGATCTGTTGGTCCCCAAATTTGGTGGCCTGTATCTAAATCGAAACCCCAGATTTGTCGTATTTCTTTGGCTTGTAGAGTAAAGATTCCATCTTCGAGACTTGCAGCTCCTATTCCTATGCTTAAATCTCCTGGTGGTGGTGTCCAAGTATTTTGCCATAGTAAATTACCTGTTTTAGTACTTATGCACCATAGGTTAATTGGTTGGTTTCCAATATTTGCCCAACCAGAAACGTCTGTTCCAAGTATTCTACCTTCAAGAGTTAAAGCCACTCCTCCTGGTAATCCAGTCGGTATAGTAAGAGTTTCTTGATATCCTTGTGAAGCATTCCAGATCTGTGCATGTGGTCTCCAGCTACCAGTTTCAAATCCTTGGTCATCTCCGAAAATTACTTTTGTTGAGTTCCATACAGTCATTGTACCGGCTTGTTGATTTACTGTGTAGATAATAAATTCACCGTTTGGCCCAATAATTTCTGTACTTGCACCGAACATTTCACCCGCTGAGGGTACATTTTCCATTGAATATATCCAAACTCCGGTGAAAGGATCAAATGCATGCCAATTATTGACGAAAGTGAAAGTAGACATGTCGAAAATTGATTCTGTTGCCCATAGAAACAGCATGATAGTTGAAGTTGTCGAAATAGAACGTTTGACCAAAAGCGAGTCTATGAACATTTCCTTCTGAGTCCGTAAGTGGTTTTTCCCACAATGTTTCGCCTGTATGCAAATCAACTGCAACAACAATTTGGGTTGTGTAACCACCTGCTAGTCCAGAGAAAAATTTGTTGTAGAAAAGAATTCCACCAATTATTACTGATCCTGAAAATTTGCCTTCGTATGCGTCTCCATCATCAAAAGCATGATTTCCAGTTTGACCACCAGCGATGCCTCCTAATTCTAATGCTTTTGACCATAGGACGTGTGCAGTGTCTGGTGCATAATTATTGTTGGGTACATAGCCTCCTTCGATAGAATTTCCTTGACCTAACCAGTTTTCTGAGATCGTCAACCATTCTCTTTGTTGTGCATCAATGGGACGAGTCCAATATTCATTTGGAAGAGGTGAGGGGTGTAATATTCTATTTGTTCTGTTGTTACTGTTACTTCAAGAACATCGCTGTCTGATGATTCATACATTATAACACCATATAATTCAGGATCGAAAATTGGAGGTGTAATCCAATTGTAGGTTTGTGCAGGAAAGTGTGTCTGAAAAGTATATGTTCCCGTCAATGTCGGTATGTATATTGTACCTGTTCCACCTGTGGCGTCGGTTCTAAATGGTCCAAGAGTTTCTGTGGAGCCATCAGGACGTGTCACTGTTACAGTTAGACCTTCCCAACCATCAGTTACGATGTTTAGATAGTCTGTTATTCCAACATGGAGTAGTAGTTGTTGGTTAATTCCAATTGGATTTGGAACAGCACCAATATAGGCATGGGTTGCTTTGCTATAAACTGGTTCTTGTGCTGTAACAGTTGGCAGGGCAATGAAGAATGTTGATATTGTTAATATTAGGATTAAGGATATTACAGATATTTTTGATTTAGTTTGTTGTTTTCTCATTTTTTCATCACTTTTTTCTCGTTGAGTAGATGCCTAAAGATTTTAAGATTAATGTAATCCACAAAAGAATTGGTTTAACGTATAGCAGAAAATAACTGGTTTATCGATGTTTTTGTCTAACAAATGAAGCCCGTTTAATTGAGCATTAAGATCTGTTGCAATATTTGCATCTTAACTCAACTTGAAGTAGAATGGTTCTTTATTTTTTCCTTAAAAGCTTTTTCACACTTCAGATATCAATATCTAAATTTTACAATAATTTTTTTGTTTGACACTAATGTACTAAAATACGAACAGCATGTTCCAGTGAATAGAACTTTATATCCTCATACTTAACGATATGTGGTGCAAATAGAATGAAGAATCCAATATGGATTGCAGTCGGTTCGATAATTATTATTATGGCCTTAGTGGGGACGATGTATTATTTTTCATCTTCAGCTTCTGGTAATTCAGAATTTCAGTTAGAAGTTAATAATCTAAAAGCGTCAACAGAAGGAAAAGTTTCATTTCAAGTTTCGCTCAACAAAGGTAACTCTGATACTTTAGACTCGGTTATTTTAAATAATACTCACTATTCATGGTCCGATGGAAGTCAAGAAGATCCGAATATTCTTAATGGACAAACCAAACAATGGAGCGTCGATGTAGGAAATCTGGTAAATGGAAGCAGCATTAATGTTATTGTTGAAACATCAAAAACCTCCAGAAGTGATAATGTGATTGTTGAATATCCAGATTCTAATGAAACGAATTATGTTTATGATAATTATGGAGGAGTTGGCTTATTTAATGAAGGTATTCATATTTTAGCGACTAGACAAGATCCTTGTATGGTATTAGATAGTTTTTCGAATGTTAATGATTATTGGAAGATGTTAATAGATTATGAAACCACTGTAGCTACAGATCAAGAGTTTATTACGATTCTTTTATCACGCGGAGATAAACCAACAGGCGGTTATTCGATTAATATTGAATCATTTAGTTGGCTTGAATCATATCCAGTAAAGTTTAGATTTAATGTCAATTTCACAGATCCCGGTGAAGGATTGATAGTTACTGAAGCTTTAACTAATCCGATTGTTTTAGTGCCAATTGGCAAGCTTTCAGCTGGAGAATATAACATTGAAGTAGATATAACCTGGTTCTTAGAAAACGTCGATGATCAGGGTAACATATATTATACTCCAATATTGACTTTTGCACCTATTATTTGGAAACAATCATTAACAATAGAAAGCTCTGAAGATCAGGGTTCTTCAACAACTTTTTCATTAATTCTTAACGGCAATAAAGCTCCTCCCCTGACAGTAAATTTAGATTTCACAGACGGTCTAACTGAAGAAGAAGCAAAACAAATCGCTGAATCAAGTTTTATTGAAGCTTTAGGAGAAGGTGTACTAAGAAGGTTAAACACCATCAATTATGATAATAAACAAATCACCGCTCATTATACATGGGGTTATGACGAAAATGATTTGGGACATATATTAGATTTAAAAGCAGATCTAGAAGCACTTGAAATAAATGTTGATCACTGTCGATAATAAATATCTTTTTTAAATTTTTCTTAATTTCTTAAAAACGAAAGAGGTAACAAAATCTTATAAATCTTAAAAACTTGCAACACCTTTCTTGTCACTATAATCATACCATTTAATTATTTCTTCAATCACTTCAGAAGAATATTTATTTTTAGAAAGAAGTTTTTTACAATCGTCTAGATTTTTTACTTCTTTCATGCTTTACTCTAACCCCAATATCAATTTCAACAATTATATAGTATAGATTAATAACATATATTACGATTTCTGATATGTGTTCGAACAGTGACTGACAGATCTCAAATGGTAAGTTGTCGTCTTAGTTTCTAAATCCAATTTAATGATACACAAGAAAGAAAAAGTTGAAATTAGTTGTTAAATTGATAATGAAAGGTTATTACGAAGAAATGACTGCTATTTTTGTTTTTTTATTGCTTCAGCAATTTTTTTGTAATACATAGATTATTCCTGCAGCCACAATTACCCCAATCATTATCAGAATACCTGAAATAACAGTTGCAAATTAAATATTCATTTCTTCACCCCCCAAATTTGTTGATTTATATAAATTCTATTTGAGTTTTGACAATT
>JARRMA010000100.1:0-7073 GCA_037386505.1 Candidatus Bathyarchaeota archaeon | reverse complement strand
ATTTTCCTCCAGTCGCCGATTGCGGAGACTGCGGCTCATCCGACATGAAGTGGACCGAGCTAGATGGAGAAGGAGAAATTGAGACCTTCACGCAGGTAGTTGTGAAACCTGCCAGCTTCTCGGAAGAGCCCAACTATATTGTTGCTATTGCTCGGCTCAAGGAGGGAGTCAGAGCTTTGGCTTGGCTGACGGGTGTAGAAAGAGAAAATGTGAAGATTGGTATGAAGGTTAAGTTTGTTGCTAAGGCTGTTTCTGGTAATAGAGTAAGCTACGAGTTTATTCCAATTTAGATTGGGTGAAGGGGACGACGGACAAAGAGATACAGCGTGTGGCTGTGGTTGGAACTGGACTGATGGGGCATGGAATAGCCCAAGCTTTCGCCGTAAAAGGTTACGACGTAAATCTTCTAAGCAGAAACAAGGACAGCTTAAAGAAGGCACTTGAGGAGATAGAGTGGAGCCTAAACAAGTTTGTGAAAAAAGCTGCAATAGGCAGAGATGAGGCGGAGCTGGCTCTATCAAGAATCCGAACAACCACCTCATATAAGGAGGCAGCAACTGATGCTGATTTGGTTGTAGAGTCGGTCTCAGAAAATATGGAACTGAAGAAGCAAGTCTTCACCAAGATTGATGAAACAGCGTCACTCCACGCCATAATAGCAAGTAACACATCCACATTAAGCGTAACCGAAATGGGAAAAGCAACAGGTAGACCCGAAAAAACAGCTGGAATGCACTGGTTCATCCCACCGCAGCTGACCAAGCTGATTGAAGTGATTAGGGGCGACAACACCAGTAACCAAACCATAGATAAATTAATGGATGTAAGCAGAAAACTTGGAAAAACTCCGATACTCTGCAAAAAGGATGCAAGAGGCTTTATCGTCAGTAGAATCCTTGTTTCAGTCTTTAACGAAGCCTTCTGGACGTACAGCCGCGGAGAAGCCTCCATACAAGAGATAGATGCGTCCGTGAAATACACTGGCGGTTTTCCTATGGGTTGGTTCGAGCTCGTCGATTATGTTGGAGTAGACACAGAATATGACGTCAGTAAGATACTGCATGAAGCACATGGCGACAGATTCCAGCCCAGACTAGAACTCACTGAGCCACTGGTGGAAGCGGGGAAACTGGGTCGGAAGACGGGAAGCGGATTCTATGACTGGACAAACGGCAGACCACATATATCCTCTGAAATGGCTGGACGATATGATGTTGAGCGGTCTTGGGCTGTTGCCGTGAATGAGGCCGCATGGATGGTTCTTGATGATGTTGCAGAGCCAGAGAGTATAGATTTGGGTATGAAGCTGGGCACAGGGTGGGCTTCAGGTCCCTGCGAATACGCTGACAACAAAGGATTTGATAGGGTAGTGGATAAACTGGAATCAGCCTACAGACAATACAAATCAGAATTATATAACCCATGCTCCCTGCTCAAAGATTACGTACAGAAAGGCTGGACTGGCAAAAAAGCGGAAAAAGGATTCTATACTTACACATAAAACTGCCAGCAGCTGCAATTTCCAGAAGAATACTGGTTCAAAAATTCCCATGGGGAATTCATTTTATTTGGTGGTTCATAGATATGATTCACAAGAATGCGCGCGTATTAGCGTTCCCTGCTTTTCTTATAAGCACATTGTCGCCAAGCGTCAGGATTACTATATTTCACTGTTGGATACTTTTGATTTAGCACTGCTTTCAAATAAGCTTCGAAATCTTTTTTAGAACGCCTTTTTTCGCTCATAAGATTAGTAATATCTTATGTGGGAATATCAAGCATGTTCTGAATAACGTATTATTCCAAAATTTCATTAGGTTTCTGTAAAAAAATATTTCGTGTTTTTTAATCTTTCGAGGTTGGAAATTTTGCTTTTATTTATGTTTGAAAGATAAAAAATCGTTAAATTGTACTCAAGTGTCACTGGGATGTCCATCTGAATCGTGCCTAATAAAAATAAAAACCATAGTTTGTGATCGATTTGAAACTATCTTTAACCCCTGTTAACATAGCAATAATTACATTGATTTCAATTGGCATACTATTTCTTTTCATTGTTGTATTTGTAATTTGGTATGACGCCACAGTTTGGCAAAAAGATTTGACATTAATCTTTTTTGAAAACAGAACCAATCAAAGTATTAGTTTGGGTTTAGGCTTACAATTGATTCATTATTATTTTTCCTCAATAATTTTAATCGCTACATATTTTTAAGATTTTGTCGATGTTTATTTCCGTGAAGGGAGTTAAGTGCATCTAATTTTTTACATAATTCATATTTTGAACATTCCCAGCAACCATTGAATTTGTGCTTCAAATTGCATTTTCGAATTTCACAATCTTTTGAACCGCCACCCAATTTGCAGCTATTCTCACATCTATACTTCACCATGGATCCGAGAACTGAGTAAAAAATCTTGAATTGTTTTAATTCCTTTCCTGTAGGAAATTCTGACATGTATTTTGCAAATTTGTCATATTGTACTTGTCTAAGTTCTTTTCGAAGGTCCTTAGCTAAATCTGATATTTTTCCTTTAAATAAGGGGCAATCTGGGCAAAAAAGTCCACAGTAACTAACTAAATTGGAATCATCAGTTTCAGATTCTCCCATTTTCTTTCATCCGTTTTGGTAATATTCATTTATAGGATTTTTACTCTTTCTTCGAAGATTTCATAAAACGTCCAAATCGCTTTCTTTTTTTGGTATTTTTAGGTTGATGTATTCCTGTAACTGTGTTGAACAACTGGGGTTTTATTTCGCTTCTGTATTCTGCTTTTCTTTTGTTCCCTTTAGTTTCTTCCTCTAAAGTAACATCCAAGTGTTTCGATTTTCTACTTGCGATTTTCAAATCTACTTCAGCCATAATTCTATCAATTATTTCCTTGCTTTCTGGAGATCCTTCGAGTAACAAAATCTGATTACCCTTGGCTATTTTTTTAGCTTCTTCACTAACTTTGTTAATACCGATAAATATAGGAATATCAACTTTCACTTCAGAAGTTTTGTAAACATACAGTATTATTTCCGAAGATTTAATTTCTGTCTCCTTTACGGCATGGTCAAGAGTTATTACAAATTCTTCATCTTCGATCATTCTTCTAGCAACCAAAGTGAAATGAAGTTGCATTTCACTTTTTTGTCCATAAATAATACCTGGAAGCTCAACTACAAAACCCAACATTTCTAATATCTTACGTATCTTTTCAAAACTGGCAACTCTTCTTTTAATCTCAGTTTTTCTAGTTGGATTCAAGGAAAATTTTGATATTTCCAATAGTTTGGATTCTTCTATGGAGAATTCGTTGTTACATCTACGGCAGTGGAATTTAACATTCGGTTTTACCGTTTTTTCTCCACAATTTCGACATAGGTACCATCTTCCCATGTTCCGATAATTGTTTTCTTCTAAATTTCCCCCACATCGAGGACACTTGTTATCTTTGAACTTTATTTTCTCATCGATGAAGCCACATGGAATATGTTCTGTCAAACTTGTTTTAATTATGTTATTGTTCTTGCATTTTGGGCAATAGTAATGTGATGTCAAGGTTGTTGATTCGCATTTAGGACAGGCTGCAACCATTTCAAAGAAAGTTCTTTTTAAAATATCTAAATCGGTGATTTTGTTCAAAAAATGGATCATTTGCTCGGGAGAGGTTTCTTGTTCAAAGGCTTGCTCAACTTTTTTATACACAAATCCCAGATTTGGGTCATATGTTGGTACTATCTGGGTATTATCGCCGTTTTTGATTAATTCTCTGAGTAGATTTTGGGTTTCTGGTTCCAAATAGACTTGGGCTCGTTCGTTATCGTTTTTTTGTTTTTCTCGGCTTTGTTCCACGTTTTTTCCGTCCATTGCTTATCTGTTCCCTAAATTATTTAAAGAATATGAAGAATGCCAATCCAGAGATGATTGCCAGTACTGCTGCATGTTTTAGGCCTCCATAGAACGAATTTTCGTGAATTCTTCCTGCAAGTATACCGCCAAAGAATGCTTCAAGAAGAGCAGTGTGCAGGAAAACTCTTCGTGCCGTTGTTGGTGTTAGTACTGGTTTGATAAGACCTGCTGCATCTCCAGCCATTTCAGCCATAGTTACAAATATCATGTTTGAAATTAGAATGATTATAAATAGAAAAATCACAACTGAAAAATAAAATATTGCAACATATGGTAACGTTTGTGTTCTTCTCTTATTAGTCCAAGCATTTACATTATCCACATATTTAGCAGTGGAATCAAAGATGTCGGATAAGTCACCTCCATGTTTTCCTGCTTCTATAATTAAGGTAGTTGCTTTGTACATCAAAGGTAAATCGATTCTTTTGCTTAGAGCCACTAATGCGTCATTGAAATTCATACCCCAACTCATCTGAGATAGCATTATTTTTAGTTCGTCAGTTAAAGGACCATAATCTCGGCGAGCAGCATGTTCCAATGCTGTGTAGAGCGTCATTCCAGTTTTAAAAGATGTTGAAATGTCTCTAAGAAATTCTGGTGTTGCTTTCTCTATTTTATTTTGCCACCTGTTGTGAATGATGCTGGCAATTCCTGGTGGTAACACTCCTACAGTAAATGCAATTACTAGTATGTAATCCAAGTCTGGAGAAAGAAGGTAGATGGGTAATGCTGCAATAAATATGGCTACTGCACATATTGCTGAAATGATTGTGATTTGCTTAAGATTTCTTTTTGTTATTTTCATTTTTTATCACTTTTCAAAGGTTGAAACTAACACAATTATTACGGCCGCCATTATGGGTATACCAATATAAGTGAGAAGGTAAAGTATCCAAGCTGGATCCATTCCCATGCCTCCACTGCCGATCATACCAAGTGTGGCAAGTAGAACTACAAAGAGAAGAGGCATTGCAACTAAAACTAGAATATAAATTTCTGCTATTGCTGATAATGATTCCAACATAATATCCAGTTTACTCATTCTTTCTTTGGAAATATTTTCAGTGGTTATTCTGAGATACTCTGTAGGATTTCCTCCTGTTCTAACGGTTGCAACATAACCTTTCAGTATTTCTCTTAGTTTATCATTTGGAGTATATTTTGCATTTTCAAGTATAGCATTCATTAGATCGTTTCCAAAGATTTCAACATCTCTAACAATGTTACTGAATTCCTGTTTTACCTCAGAAAGGGTATCAATTTTAGACATTGATCGGAAGATTACGCTTGGAGGAACGTTTGAACTTGAAAGAAGGGTGAGAAAATTTGTAATGTATGGCAAATTGGTTTCAATTGGAATTTTTCTGTTACTTGCCATTATTCCCGGATAGATATAGAATAATATGAATGTGAAAACAAAGCCTAAACCTGCAAACATGACACTTAGTAACAAATTTGCCACTGAAATTAATTCAAAACCAAGCAATATTGGTAAAAGAAAAGGTAGAACTCCTAGAGATACAACAAAAACAATAATTGAAGTTAAAAACATCATCGAAATGTAAGCCTTGAAACTAATTCTTATTCCGCTCTTTTTCAGATGGGTGTGAACATCTTTAAACTGGGGTAGAACACGGTTAATTCTTTTATTGAAAACGCGGTAAGCAAAATTCCAAGGTTCAAATTTCATTATTTACTCACCTTTGCTCGTCTATACAGCTTTTCAGGTTCAGCAAAATATTCGAGAACCAAATTAGAAACCGCTTCATATGACCTAATGTTCTTCATAGCCATGTATTCAAGAATGGTTTTTCTTTTTTCCAATTCTTGTTCAATGTCAGTTTTAGCAAATCCCATTTGTTTTGCTATTTGTTCCAGAAGAGGACTTTTTCCAACTTTGTTGTAGACATCTTTTTCTGCGTCCCATCGAAAGATTTCTTTCAGTTTGAAATCGTTCTTCTTTCTATCCCATCCAATCATTTCAGAGACATTTATTGTTCTTCTCATGGAAACATTATTTACTACAAGTCTTCGTACAATTGAAATTGCATTAAGATTTTCCACTTGAGTGTGAGGTATATTCATTGGTCTTGTTGTTAGTCTATGAAGAACTCCCTTTGTGTGTTCTGCATGTATTGTTGTTAAACCAAGGTGGCCTGTCGCCATTGCTTGGAAAAGAGCATAAGCTTCTTCGCCTCTGATTTCACCAACTATGATGAAGTCTGGTCTTTGTCTTAATGAAGCCCGCAATAGATCAAACATGCTAATAGCTCCAAGACCTCCTTCCCCGACTGCTCCTGCGCTCGTTCCTAATCCTTGACGGGTTACCATCATTTCCCAGTTCTGATGTGGGAGCCTTATTTCTTGTGTGTCTTCTATACTTACAATTTTTAATGTTGGTCTAATGAATAAGCTGATGGCATTTAACATCGAAGTTTTTCCTCCTCCGATGTCTCCGCCTATCATTACTGAGTGGCGGTTTTCAACTAAAAACCAAAAATATGCCGCCATTTCTGCGGATAGAGCTTTATACATTATCAAGTCTACAATTGTTAGAGGACTTTTCTTAAATTTTCTAATGGTAAAAGTGCTGCCCTTAGGGGTAACCTCTGTTCCATAGGTTACTTGTGCTCTACTTCCATCTGGTAAGGTTCCATCCAAAAGTGGTTGGGCAATTGATATGTGCCTTCCACATTTGTATGCAAGTTTAAAAACGAAGTTTTCTAACTCTTCTTCAGTTTCAAATACAATATTTGATGGTATTGATTCGTAATCTTTATGCCAGACAAATACAGGTATTCCTGTTCCATCACAAGATATATCTTCGATGTTTTCATCTTGCATGAGTCCATCTATTTTTCCAAAATTTAGGAAATCGCGGGCAATATAATATTGATATTTATCGATGGTGTTTAGGTCGATGTTGATTTTGTATTTCTGTGCTTTTTCTTCAATTTTAGAATTTAGAAAGTCTTTTGCCTCTTTTTTAGTGAACTCCTTTGAATTTGCATGAAGTTCATCCCAAAGAATGTTTTTAATTTCATTTATTCTCTTTTGGTCCTCTTCAGTTAGTGTTGGTTCTAATAGTGAGTATTTCAATTCATTTTTATCTTCTACAATAGCTGCATAGGCATGAGGATCTCCCAGAGGATAATAGTTAACATAGTTCTCAG
>JARRMA010000099.1:1185-13091 GCA_037386505.1 Candidatus Bathyarchaeota archaeon | reverse complement strand
ATACCAGCTCTTCCAACTTCTCGTGCACTTCCGAGAAAACTAATTTTCATCGGGACTAAATTCATCCTCCATTATATAAGCTTAAATATGATTTAACTGCTTAAAGGAAAAGCTTGAATTTAAATGGTCACCTTTTAACAAAACTACAACAACTATCAGTTTAATTTTGTAAGTTTAATTATGGCTTTTAAGAAATGTTATTGCATTTTCTAAGATTAAAATAAGATCATCAGTTGTTGCTGGTAACCAAGGATCCCTTTTTCGAGATTTTCTGAATAATATTTTTTTCTTCTTACATGAACGTTTACAAGCAGCAGAGATTTTTCCTTTCCAAATTAAGGGATCACGAAGTAAAATAACTTGTGTATAATTTGTCGTTATGATGTAATGTGTAACCTGTTCTGAAACATAATTTATTGTTTCAAGATCTAACGGAAATGCAATCTCGTTCTGGGATATTGGATAAATTCCATCAAGTTCTGATGGAACAACACCAAAAGGAGCTGAATAAGTACAAACATGGATTAGATCGGTTTTATCGTTCAAAACATTTTTTATCTTATTCATTAATGTCGAATATTCAACAGAACTATGAAATGGCTTCTTTCTAGTTTGTGGCAACAACAAAAGAATTTTTGCCTTAGAGGGGGAAGTGAATCTTTTAAGCCTTTTTTTATGTCTAATAACCTCTGGTCGAGATAATCCTAATGAACTAAAAAAGAATATTCCACCTCTTTTGGTGATTGGACTATTTTTTTCGATATATTCACTGTATTTTCTTAGTTCTTTTAGAGCTTGAAGAAGTGAGGGATGACCATAAGATCTTAATTCCATATGTTCCCAAAGTCGTCCCTCTGAAATAGCTTGCTTGATTCGATTTAATTCAGAAAAGCTAACATGAAGGTTATGTTTTGCAAGTAACCTTTGTCTTTCCTTTTTTGGCAAGGCTCTGAAAGTTTCTGGATCTCTGTTGTTACAAACGGGACATGAACATGGAAAATATTTCAATTCATCTAATCTGTTTGTACCCGACTCTGTTAAGTAACGGTCTTGTCGTGCAAAAAGGGCATAAGCAGCGGAATCAAAAAAATCACATCCTAAAGCTACAGCTAAAGAAAACATAAAGGGATGACCAGCACCAAAAAGATGTAATGGACGATCAGCTGGTAGATTCATTTTCGCTGCCATGATCATATTAACTAGAACATCAAATTTGTATTGTTCCATCACTGGAGTTGGACTACCTAGTGCATGAATCTGAAAAGGAAGTTTTCCCATTTCTTTAGCTGATTTGGCAACTAAATCAAAATATTGCCCACCTTGAACGGGACCAACCCAAATAATATCGTTACGGGTTATCATTTTCTCTAATGCTTTAGCCCGTTTTAATGTCTCATTAACAGTATATTGGGCATATCGTTTTGGCACATCCCATCCAGTGGGAATATCTAGCATAGTCGCAATGTCTGTATCTATAGTTTCTTGAAAATTTACAATTTCTTTAGGTGTTACATCTATATCTTTGTAGATAAGAAGCTGATATGCTCCAGAATCAGTCATAATTGAACCATTAAAATCTAAAAAATTATGTAATCCTTTTTGAATAGCAGTTTCTTTAAAATTCTTATTTATTATGTATGCATTGGTTATGACAGCTTTACAACCAAACTCTTGTTCTAACTCTTTTGGAGAGATAGGCTGAATACCGGGATTAATTACAGGAAAAAGCAAAGGTGTCTCTAAAACACCACTCTTAGTTTCTAACTTTCCAATCCTAGCCAGCAAATCTCTATCTACTAATTCAAACGACATTACGAAACCGCCAAGACACACTTATATTCAAATTCCATCTCTTAATTGTGCTGGTTCCACTGAAGGGAAATTGTATGGTCTGCAAAATTTACAATTACGAAAAACCTATCCTAAATGATCCAGTATTGATTGAAGGACTGCCAGGAATAGGTTTTGTAGCAAACATAACAGCTATGCATCTAATTAAAGAATTAAAAGCAAAGCTATTCGCAGAAATACAATCCTCTTCATTTCAAGACCTTGCCATGACTACAGGAAATGGGGGAACATATTTTCCAAGTAATCAGGTATATTATCATAAAGCAAAAAATGGTGAAAGAGACCTAATAATAATTTACGGCAACACTCAAGCTTTAACTACAGTTGGACAATACGAACTCTGCGGAAAAATTCTAGACATGTCAGAAGAATTAGGATGTAACTATATCATAACAGTAGGCGGACTAAAAAAAGAAGAAAAAATCGAAAAACCAGAACTATACTGTACTGCTTCAGATATTGAAACAGTCAAAGAAGCATTAGATCTTAATATAAAAATAATGAACGGACACATATTTGGTGTAGCAGGACTCTTAGTGGGATTAAGCAAATTAAGAAAAATAAAAGCTCTAAGCTTGTTAGCTGAAACAACTGGAATGTATCCAGACGCTATAGCGACCAAAGAAATAATGAAAATACTTCACAAGATTCTAAATCTGAAAACAAATCTCAAAAATATAACTTATTCTGCAGAAGAAACTGGAAAAATATTGAAGTCGTTCGGAATTGTTACTCCTGCTTCACCAGAAAAAAAGAGTCGGGAAGAGGATTTTCGCTGGTTTATTTAGCTGCTGCAGCATCTTTGTTGAATAGATTATAAACTCGTTGTACCCGCTCGGCAATAGGACCTGAACCTTCAGTAACACCTTTTTCAGTAACTTTGATCTTTTCCATAACCCAACTGAATCCTTTGTCTTCATAAAGTTTAATCATAGTCGGAAATACTTTTTCCAAACGATCTGCGAGAGCTTTTAAATCAAAAGGTTTTTCAATAGTAAAAATTTGAGCAAGTATACTTCCATTTAGAAAAATTTTGTGAGTTAAAGTTCCTTTTTCATCTTTTGCATCTGATAATGATAGACTTAAAGTATCAGGGTCCATTCCTGACAAAGTTCCAGTATATTTTTTTCCATCAACTGTTATTACCATAACTGTTTTGTCCATAAGAGCTCCTATTTCACCTAAGAACTTTCTTTTCGCAACTGACATCTTAACACCTAGCCACTAAATAGAAGGACAAGAACTTATTTATTTCGACAAAAAATACAAAAAAAGTTTTTCTCTTTACAAAAAAGCACTTAAAACTGTGATAAATTTATTATTTCTTTAGTTTCTTCATAAGTTGCTTTTTACTTTCTGATGAAACATTTATCGTATTATCTTTTTTTACAAAACATTTTTTGTCAACATAAATGATTTTCATTAGTTCTAAGTCCTCTTGAAGATCAACATTTGGACCAACCATACTTTGTGGACCAATTTTAACTCCCGGTTCAAGACATGCATTTATCCCAGTTTTACAGTTATCGCCTATTATCGCACCTAACTTATTTGTGTTAGATTCTATTTGCCGATCCCCTATCCTTACTTTAATTTTATTTTCGTCAAATCGATAATTCGCAGTTATTGTTCCAGCACCAAAGAGACAATTTTCCGATACGATTGAATCACCAAAGTAGTTCATATGAAACCAACAATCATTCCCAATAATTGAATGTTTAATTTCAGTTGAGAAACCTACAACACAATTTTTTCCTAAAGAGGAGTAATCCCGAACCAAGCTGTTTCCTCCTACGACACAATTTTCGCCGATATAGCAGGGTCCTTTGACACATGCACCTTCAAACAATTTTACTCCTGATTTAATCCAAACATTTCCTTCTAAAATTGCCCGTTCAGAAATCTGAACATTATCCTCAACAATCTTTTGGGTTATCTTTTTGTCCATAAGATGCTTATTTATAGTAAAAAGATCCCAAGGATATTTATAACCAGAAAAAAATCCATCATAATTTACTGCCGAAACATAGTTTCCATCTTTGATATAATTTAGAATTGCATCCTCATATTGATGATCAGAAACAGGAATCTTTCGATAGTAATCAAAAATTTTTTTGGTTAAAATGTAGACACCAACTACAGCTAAGTTACTGGTTTCTTTGCCTTTTGGTGGCTTTTCAACAAAATCTGTTACTTTTTTGTCTTCAACTTTTATTATTCCAAATTTCCAAGTTTCTTTGACGGGTTGGCAAGACAATACAACTTCGGGAATTGCTTTTTTAAATTGTTGAGTCATTTTGTTTATCAAAGACGAATCAAAAATATCATCTGCGTTTACAACAAAAAAATTTTTTTGAAATGTATATTCTATGTTAACTCCGAATTCTTTGCCATCTTTTAAGTAATTTTTAATTTTTTCACCTTGATGACCAATGACTATAATGTAGTCAGTTAATCCACCTTCTTTTAAGACATCAATTACATGATGTATCAACGGTTTTCCTAAAAGCTCAAACATAGGTTTTGGTCGATTAACAGCTAAAGGAAAAACCCGTTTACCTTCTCCTCCTGCAAGGATTATTGTCTGCAGTTAACTCACCTGTTCATAGCTTTCTTTAATTCAGTAACAGCAAAATTATAAAGTTCATTCAATTTCTCTTCAGTTCTTGCCTCTGCAGATATTCTAATCACAGGTTCAGTGTTTGATGCTCTTAAAATCACCCAACCATCTTTCTGGATTAATTTTACTCCATCAATATCTAATGTTTTTAGTCCTTTTTCTTTAAATTGTGTCCTCAATTTTTCAATTACTGCAAATTTTTGATCATCAGGACAATCAAAATTCTTCTCATAAACAGATGGATATTGAGGTAAAGATGCAACAATTTCTGAGAGTTTCTGATCGGTTTTTGATAAGATTTCAGCTAATTTTAAGCTTGCAAAAGTTCCATCATCCATGTGATATATATCAGCGAAATAGAAATGACTGCTCTTTTCTCCCCCTAGTAATGCATTCTCTTCAATCATCCTATCCATTATGAATGTATGTCCAACTTTTTCAACTAAAGGAATACCCCCTAATTTTTTCACATATTCTTCAACAGCCATTGAACAACTGAGCTCATATACAACTTTTCCGCCGTTATTTTTTTGAAGAATATCTTTCGCAAATATGAGTAAAGTTAAGTCTCCAGGGATCAACTTTCCAGTTTCATCAATAAATACTGCTCTATCTCCATCACCGTCATATCCTACCCCAAAATCTGCCTTATTATCAACAACCTTTTTCATTAACTCACCCAATGTTTCTTTTTTTGGAACAGGTAGATGAGCAGGAAAATTTCCATCTGGTTCTTTATTTAATGTAATAATATTACAATCTAAGTCTTGGAATAATTTTGGAGCTACTAATCCACAGGTTCCATTTGCGGTATCAGCTACAATATTCAGGCCTCTCTCAAGATGAATCTTATTTTTAACAAATTCTTGGTACTCATTTATTATTCCATCATAAAATAATGACTTACCGTTAGTTGATCTAATTTCTTTTAAGCTAACACTTTTTGCGATATTCTTAATCTTTTGCATCTCTTTTCCGTAAATGCTTCCTCTTTGACCTCTAAATGCTTTAAATCCGTTCCATTGAGGTGGATTATGAGAAGCAGTAACCATAATTCCAGCATCTTTTCTTAATTTACTGGATGCAAAATATAGAAGAGGTGTCGGAACCATACCCACATCAGTTATATCACATTCAGAAACAAGTCCAGAAACCAATGAATCTCTGAGTTTTTCTCCACTAAGCCTGGCATCTCTACCTACTACAACTGTTTTGCCATCCAAAAATTTAGCAATAGCAACACCTATTTTTGTAGCAATTTCTTCTGTCAAGTTTTTTCCAAAAATTCCGCGTATGTCATAGGCTCTAAAGATATCATCAAAATCAGATTTTTCAGAAACAGTCAAAATCATTTACCTCTAAAACTAAACTTTATTCAACTCACTTAAATTATAATCGATATTCAAATCAGTATAAAAATTTCAGGTTTTCATTGAGTAGATTTTTCTGTTTCATCATAAGTTTTATGGAGCACATCTTTTACTTTCTTGGTAATTTTTGGCCCTAAACCATGAATGTCTTTTTGCCATCGATCCACATTATTAAGAGCATTAAGTGGATTTTGATAAGAATTTAGAATTGAAACGGCTTTTTCTCGACCTATATTTGGCAGACTGGCCATAAAAAACAATTGAGAAGCTGATAAACTATTATTTTTCTTAACTGGATGAACAACTGGAGATCTCTTTTCAACAATTTGCTCTTGCTTAGCAGCTGTATAGAGAAAATCAACAGTTTCTTTATAGCTGTTTGTGTGAATTAAATTTATTCCCTGTTTTGTTATAGCAAACATAGCTCCCCATACAGAAGCTGGCTGGATCTTACTATATTTGAATACAATAGGTAAATAACCCTCGATTAGAATGAATGGTTTCTCATAGCATTCCTGCAATGTAAATATCTGATCAAAAAGATATCTACGTGTAAGAGTGTAGACAAAATCGTTAACTGTTTTTCGTTCAAAGGCACAGAGATTTGATATCACATAATCTCCTTTTTCAAGGAATCGTATACTAATTTCAGCGCCTTTTTCTTGAAGACCTTTAATAATTTTGGGTGCTGATTTGGCTTCTCTGCTATCCACAATAATTGTTGGTTGGTCAATTTTTCCTTTGTCTCTAATAAAAGGAATTAGAGTTTCAGCTCCTGACATTAAGTTTCTCATCCACTAATTAAATAAAGAGAATAAAATAAATAGTAAGAGGTTGTTCCAAAATGAGCGACAGAAAACTTGCACTATTAGGATTATTTGGACCTTTGGTTGCAATCCTTTTTGTAGTTTTATCAATAGTTTTAGTGCCTTGGTTTAGTTGGGAAGTAAATGCTCTTAGTGATCTTGGTCAATCTGTTTCTAGTAAAGTTGCACCGATTTTTAATTTTGGTTTACTATTTGGAGGATTCTTGATTATAGTATATTCTATAACAGTATTTAGAAAATTTAACAAATATACAAGTTATTTTCTAATGCTTTCTGGTTTATCACTTCAGTTAGTTGGAACTTTTGATGAAGTTTACAATTGGCTTCATACTCAAGTTTCAATACTTTTCTTCGCTTCAATAGGACTTACATCTATAGTATATTATATTGAAAAACGTTCACTTATAGCATTACTAGCTCTTATTATTGGAGCAGTTTCATGGATAGCATACGGATTGAATATATACAGTTCTGGAATTGCTGTTCCCGAAACGATATCTGCAATAGCAGTAGCGTTATGGATTATGTTATCTGCATTAAAAATTTATAACAATAAAAATTGATATGAGTTATTTCTTAATAATTTAAAAACTCGAAACAAACTAAATAAACAAAATATTTACGAATAATATTCGGATAGGAAAGGAAAATATTGACTGAAGATCTCAAAGAAGAAATTTTTCAGAGAATAAACAGAAATTTTCTTGATATTTTAGTTTTAAGGCTTATTTTAGAAGAACCCCTTTGGGGGTATAAAATAATTAAAAAATGCGAAAGACTCTTCAATATCAAATTGAGACATGGAGCTCTTTATCCCTTACTTAATTTATTGGAAGAGAACAACTACATTAAAAGCAAACAAATCGTCAAAGGTGGAAGAATAAGAAAAGTCTATGGAATTACAGACCAGGGAAAAAAACTAGTTGATGTATATTATGACTGTTTAAGAGATCAGCTAAAAAAGATCGATATTAAAGAGGATCAATAATGAAAGAAGTAGCTGATCAAGAAGATATTATTAATCAAGTTCAAGAAGTTCTGCAAAAAAGAGGTAAAAAAGTTCTAGAATTAGCTAGAAAAACGGTTCTAGAAGATAAAATTGAACACGAAGAAGTTAGCGAAGCTTTGAAATATTTTATGACAGAGTATTGGCACGATGTAGCTAGACCAGCTCTTCTTTCTATCGTTTGTGAAGCTGTAGGTGGTAATCCAGAATCAATTATTCCTATAGCGATTCCTTTATCTCTAATAAGTGGGGCAATCGATATACATGATGATATTATAGATCAATCAGATGTTAAAGGATCTAAGTCAACTGTTTTTGGTAAATATGGAAAAAATATTGCTTTACTGGTTGGAGATGCATTATTATTCAAAGGTTTTAATTTAATTCAGCATTCGATTGAAAAGGGTATTTCGGTTGATAAAGTTTTAATAATTAGTGATATAATTAAGAAAACTTTTTTTGAACTTGGAAATGCAGAAGCATTAGAATTAAATTTTCGGGGAAACTTTGATGTTACACCTGAAGAATATCTAAAAGTAGTGAAAAAGAAAGCAGCTGATGTCGAAGCACACACTCGAATAAGCGCAATACTTGGAAATGGAACAAAAAAAGAGATTAAATCACTTAGCGAGTATGGTAGATTTCTTGGGATGTTGATTATTTTAAGAGATGACATGATAGACACATTAGATATTGAAGAAACTGTACATAGAATAAAAAATGAGCATATTTCATTACCAATTATTTATGCAATTCAAAATCCCGTAACAAAATCAGAACTTGCAGAAATTTGTTTAAAGGAAAAAATTTCAAAAAATGATTACAAAAAAATTTTAGCATTAATAATGAAAGCTAAAGGATTGGATCTCGTCGATGAATATATGCAAAAAATAGCAAAAGAAGCTTTAGAGATAACAAATAAAATTGAGAAGAATAAAGAATTATTGAAAATATTAATTAAAGGAATGACTTTGCCTGAATGGCGGGATTATTTAAGCCCACCAAACTCTAACTGGTAGTTTCTTTTCCATTATTTTCCCACCTGTATATTTGTTCTACAAGTATCCATATATAAGATTTGTTGTCCAAATCCACAAAATACACTCAGAAATGGATTTTAAATTCTATTTTTCAATTCTCAACTTTTAAGTGTGTTATTCTTAAACTGATAACAGTGCTAAAATAATGCTTGAAAAACTCTTCAACTTTAGCTTCAGCAAGAAGTTTTTAAGTGCTTTTATTCTATTGATAAATGCTTTCGTCTGGTTTTTTATTACTTCAGTAAAAATAATCCCAACAATTATTGGTATTAATAATCCCTCAGAAATTATGATTTGGTCAGTTTATTATTTTTCAATAATAATATCTGGTTTGTTAACAATTTCACAATCCCAAACATGTTAACCATAGCTATACTTCTAGGATCTTCATTGGGTTTAGGTATGCCTTCATGTTTGGCTTTATTCACAGATTGTACTTCTGTAGAAAATCGGGGATTTTCAAGTGGGTTGACATTACTTATTACAAACATTATTGCTGCTTTCTTAATAATTCCACTTGCATCAATCAATTTGACTACAATTCTAATTATTTTCACAGTTTGGAGAGCAACAGCATTTATTATATTATTTTTAAAAGATGATGAAAAACAAATTGTTATTGAAAATAAGAAAAATCCTTCACTTATCTCAATTATTCAAGACAAAACATTTCTTCTATTCTTTGTTGGCTACTTTTGTTGCAATGGGAGTTTCCTATGCTATAAGTGGAATTAGCCCCATTAATGAAATAAACAATCCTGGTTTCAGTTTAATTAATTTTACATCATTAAGTATAATGTCCGTTTCAGGGGGGATAATGTGGGTATTGTTCATTTTGGTTTTATGGGGCGATTTAACAAAATTTGTCAGGAGTGAAAAGTATTTCGCAATTGGTATTATGCCTTTCTTTATTACAAATATATTGAGAACCTTTTCAGAGATATATTTACCTACAGAATCATTTTTAATTAGTTCTTTTTCATTAGCTGCTTTCTTTCTTTTTCTAGCGGTTATTCCTTTGTTGTATGCCCCTGAAACCTTACCTGAGAAGAAAATGGAACTTAGACGCCTCAGAAACTTTGCTGATGAGGCAAAGAGAATTAGAGAAAAATATGAAAATAAAAATTTAGCTTAGAAAAATAGTTTAGAATTTTTCTACTTTTGTTGCTAAATTCTCTAGAGTCTGAGTGAATGGATGGTTAGGTCTTTCTTCTGAAAATATGAAGTCTCCTGCTGCTCGAAGTACTTCGCAGAAGCATGGAATAGTAGCTAATATTGGAAGACTGTGGACACCTTTAATGTATTTGTTGAATTTCTTTTCTTCTTCTGGAGAGGATAAATAGTCTGCAATTACTTTGTTTACTAGGATTCCTGTTTTCTTTTCAAATAAGTCGTAAAGTTCTGTGGTCATTCTTTGGCTGCCATTTATGTCAGATGCATCTAAACTTGTTACTACTAAAACTACGTCGGCTGTTACAATTGCATTTATTGAAGAATATTGAAGACCCGGACTTGTGTCAAAAACAATATAATCAAATCCTTCATCATTTAAAATTGAAGATCTTAAAGATAATAGTCTACCTAGGGCTTTCATTTCCCATTTTCTATCTTTGGCTGTCATATCTCTTATTGCTTCAGTAGAAGGATTAGCTAGAGCGACCAGTAATTCTCCTCCATTGCCGTGATCTTTTGTTGCATCAATTAAGACTTTATCTATTTCACATACTCCATTTAGGTAGTCGTTTAGCCAGTAATCTGTTTTGTAATCCTTGAACAATGCATGAAGGCTTGGTGCTCGAAAGTCTAGGTCCATTAGGCAGACTTTGTTACCTTTTCGGGCATAGGTTGCTGCCAAATTTACTGAAAGTGAAGTTTTTCCCGTTCCACCTTTATATGAATGTACTGCTATAATTTTTCCCATTTGATTTAATCCTCCTTATTAACGCAGAAGTATGCTTTGCGTCCTTGTCTTTCTTTTTTCATGTATCCCATCACTACTAGTTGATTAAGATATCCACTTTCTACTGCCCTAGCTCTTTTTGTTTGCTCTGATACTTCATCTGCCGTTGCTTTTTCTAATTTACATAAAGTGACAGCTGTCTTTCTTAGATGATCAGGCAAAGATAAAAGGGTCATTACATCCAATGCTTCAGGTAAATTTTCTGGGATTTCTCTTTGCCCATGTTTTTGGATTTCAATCATCACATCTATTTTTTCGTTTAACTGTTCAAGGTTTTGTCGTATTTTTTCGAGTAATTGAGTTGATTTAACCTCAAGCTTTCGGTATGCTGTCATACTGATTGGTCCTAGATGTGTTTTGCATATCTACAGTATTTTGTAGCCAAAAGGTCTATTAAATCTTACGATACATTAGTTCATATTGCTGATTTAAATACAAAACAATAAAATGTAATACTAAGTAATAAGAAAAGAGTGAAAATCAATTAAAAGACAGGAAAAAAGAATCCCTAATAAAGGGAGGGAGGTAATTTAGCCTGACCATCTTCAACTACAGGCAACATAACCTTTAATTCTCTGAAATATTTCAGAACACTTAGTCCCTTTTCAGAAACTGCAAAAACTATTCTTTTCTTCCCAACAGTTTTCTCTTCAACAAGCTCTTGTTGAATAAGAAAATCTAAATATTCCTTAAGAACACTGCAGTTCACATTGGCCTTATACATTATGTGCGTTAGCTTAAGTGGACCTCTTTGCGCAAGCACCCTAAGAATATCAATATACATCTCTAGTTTTGATCTACGCATTTTGATGCCTCTTTTGAATTATTTCATCCAAATTATATATATCATTTATGGATTGGTAATACGCTTTCTCAGCATTTACTTTAATTAAAGATTACTTTTTACCTGAATTTTTTGAAGAACCAAAAGTCGATTCTGGAAAGCAGTAACCATATCATCTGCCAGGATTGATTGTAATTCAGGAGGAAGACTTGAGAGTTCATTATTAAAAGTTTTAAGAATTATTTTTTGTAATTTTTTCCTATTTTGTGGGGAGAATGATTTTTCCATTAACATTTTTCTCCTTAGATTGATAGGAATAAGGTCTTTTTTTATATTTAACTAACTTATGAATTTAAGATACATATTTACAATAATTCATTTATAATCAGCAAATTGGATAAAAACTTCAATAATGATTTATAAATAAACGATTTGACTGTTGCAAAAA
>JARRMA010000099.1:0-1070 GCA_037386505.1 Candidatus Bathyarchaeota archaeon | reverse complement strand
AAAACAGAAATTAGTAAAGAGTTAGCTAATTTTATCTCAATATTTGTTGCTCCACCAACTGTGGCTATTATAGCAACAATTTCTTTCTCTTTATGGTCACCCATAGGTTTAGGTTTACTTTCAGCACCTTTTACCATTATACTATGTCTACTATGCTTCGTTTTCTTCCCATTTTTATCAATACTATACTTTTATCGAAAAAAAGTAATTGATATCTATATTTCTAAAAGAAATGAAAGAACACCATTTTTCTTAATTGCAATTTTAAGTTATTCTTCTGCAGCCATAATCTTCTTAGCAACCAACACAAAAATCATGTTCTTATTAGCTTTGGGATCACTCGTCGTTTCAATAATACTTATGGGAATAAATTGGTACTGGAAGGTCAGTATTCATTGTGCAGGTGTTACCGGACCAATATTTGCCCTGGTTTATGTTTTTGGTATAAATGCTCTACCTTTAACTCCAATTGTAGGTTTAGTAGGATGGTCAAGAATTAAACTAAAAAATCACACTTTCGCGCAAACTCTTGCTGGAACATTGATTGCTTTGGTAGTTGGTATTCCAATATTTGCGATATTATATAATTAGGTTAAACTAAAAATATCATACGTTTAGCTTTATAGAAAAAATTAAAAAGTTTAATTTGAAATTTAATATGATTATTTCTTTAAGGGAACAGAAATAGCCCATAGAATTTAAATAGACTTGCTAAGAATTAGCATCCTATTGGGGGTTTAATTAAAATGTCTTTGGAATCTAACAAAACCTTAGGTGGAATTGGGGCAATTCTTTTAGCTATTCCTTTTCTCAATTTAGTTGGAATAATACTTGTATTAATTGCTATGAAAGGGATGGGAGATTACTATGACGATGATGCTATTTTCAAAAATGCGCTGCTTGGTTTCATCTTCGGTTTTGTCGGAGTAATTGCGCTAATAACAGTTATCTTATTGTTTGCTTTAGGTTTTGCAGCAATTTCACCGACTGTTACACCTGTTTTTCCTGTGATTCCATTTACTGGATTTGGTCTGTTTTTAATCGCTTTCGGTGTACTTTATGTATTTTCT
>JARRMA010000098.1:0-4891 GCA_037386505.1 Candidatus Bathyarchaeota archaeon | reverse complement strand
TTGAAGATTTCCAAAATGAAGATATATTGTATCTCCGATTTTTTTGTTTTTTAAAATTGGTTCTTTTAGGTTTTCTAAGGCATTCATTTGTCGTTTAAGAATTCTTTTTTGTCTAGCAACTTCGCTTTGCATTTCTTCACTACTTTCTTCCACCATTTCGGCATTAGTTATCTTTGCGAAATATTCATCAAGTCCTTTATTGAAGCTTTTATAACTTATCTGAGAAAAATTTTCATATTTTTTTAGAGGTAATGGAGTAACATCAATCCACTCATTATTTTCATCATTTACTATGCACGGTTCCAAGTTTCCATTATTAATGATTTTTAAAAGATTCTCCAGTTGATCAAAGATTTTTATAAGTTCATTTTCAGTGACCTTTTTACAACTTAATTTTTTGTTTATATTAGAACGTAAAAGAATTTCTTCAGCGTATGTTCCACTAATACTCAAAAATTTGACTAAAGCTTTAACGATTTCTGTTTCTCCGAAATCTTTTATTGTTAAAAAATCCTGCATTTTTAAGTTCAGAGGATTTCTCCCTATAGGTGGTGGATGCTGAAATGATTCGTTACGTATTATATTTCTATCACGCATCCTTTTGTAAGTCATTGCCTGAAGGATCATTCCCTCAGGGTTAACTAGAATTATATTTCCTCCACCGAAAAGCTCTGAAACAAGTTTAAAATTCCCTTGTCGCGTTCCTAACTGAAAAGTTACAATCCTTTCAAATTCATGTTGTCTAACTGTTTTAACAATACTATTGTTAAGATATTTTCTCAAAGACATGCAAAAAGTCGACGGTCTTTTTGG
This sequence comes from Candidatus Bathyarchaeota archaeon, assembly GCA_037386505.1. Taxonomy (GTDB): domain Archaea; phylum Thermoproteota; class Bathyarchaeia; order Bathyarchaeales; family Bathyarchaeaceae; genus Bathyarchaeum. The sequence continues at coordinate 4,078 of JARRMA010000098.1, read as the reverse complement.
TGTCTCATGAGCGTATGATGTTAGATGCAGTCTTTTTCCAGCTTCGATCAATAACTGTAATTTAGGTTGGTTTGGTTTCCGAAGTTTTAGTAGTATAGTTTTTATGTCGATTTGATAAATTTTGGTTACATAAGTCCCTTCTACTAATTGATTAATTTCATTTAAAGCTGCAGCTATATCAAAGCTTGTCAAAGTTTCTTTCAATATTTTTTCCTCAATATCCAGGGAAATAGATTTAAATTAATAACTAGAAAGCAACTAATTCACATTTTCCCTTCTTAATTTAGTTCGAGTTCTAATATTCGTTTTCAAAAAATATTTTCTGAATGCTCGGAATGTCTATTTATTGACTTATTTTTTGGGTGCTTCTAATTTGAAAATGTTTTTCAGAATATTTTTATGTTGATATTTAGCTGAAAAATATCGTAGAAAGCGAAAGTAAGATAAAGCACAACTGAAACTTTATGATGTTCATCAAACACGGGATCCAAATTGAAAACTTTGAATATAATTTACTGGAGCAGAGTCGGCTTTGGAATACTTGCCGCATTGGTAGCCACCTTGTTGGTGAACCTCAAAGCTGGAAATCCGCTTTTAAATGGAATAACAATTGCCCTAGCAGTTTACCTCATTAGTTATTACCTTTTTAAATGGAAGTTCACAAACAAAGTGGAACAACCAACAAAAATTCTTACAATGGGCATTGGAGCTTTTTTTCTGACATTCATTTTATGTTGGGTATTATTCATTACACCTTTTCTAGCTGCTCCAATTCCAACTTTTACTATATCTCCGGAAAATCCTACAGTTGGTGATGCAATAACATTTGATGCTACTTCTAATATTGTTCAAGATAGAACTATTACTAAATATATTTGGGATTTTGGTGATGAAAATCCAGTTGAAGCAATAACTACAAACTATTCTTATGATGAGGCTGGAAACTATACTATAATTCTAACTGTTGTAGATGATTACGGAATAAGTCTAAGCAATGTTACAACCATTACTGTTGCTCCGTAATTAATCTGTTTTTCATATGTTTTGAGAAAATACAATCATTTTAGCAAAACGTAAGTTTCTATTGAAGAAATATTTTTTATTTCAACTTCCAGAATGGTGTTTGAATTTGTTTTATTTTGTTAATTGTTTTTTGTCCTTCTTTGCGTATTTTTAGAATTGAACCTTGTCGTTTATCTTTCATTTTATATGGAATTCCTGCCATTTTTGCGGTTATTGCACATGCAAGTTTTCCGAGGATTCTGAGATTATATCCTCCCTCTAGGACTGCTACCATTTTTCCTTGACAAAAGACCGACGATAAATTCAATAAAGTATCAAAAATTTTTACATAACTATGACTTGACAATTGTAAATTTCCTATTGGATCACTATAATGATTATCCAAGCCTAATGAAACAAGAATAAATTGAGGTTTAAATTGCCTAATTATTGGATGAACAATTTCGTTGAAGGCCATAAGGTAAGTTTTATCATTTGTTCCATATGGAAGAGGAATATTCACAGAAAATCCTAGTCCTTCATCTTCACCCATTTCAGTTGTAAAACCTGTTAAAGGGAACTCAATGGGATCTTCGTGTAGACTTATGTATAATACTTTATTGCTTTTATAGAATATTTCTTGTGTACCATTACCATGATGGGCATCGATGTCTAATATTAAAACACGTTTAAGATTGAATTTTTCTATCAATTGAGAAGCTGCGATTGCAATATTATTAAAAATACAGAAACCCATTGCATAATTAGATCCTGAATGATGTCCTGGTGGTCTAACAAAAGCTAAAGAATTTCTATACATTCCATTCATAACTGAATTAACTGCTTTCAAAGTTCCTCCTGCAGCTAAGAGCGCAACATCATAACTTTCTGGAGAAACCACTGTATCATACCGATCTAATAGCCCTCCTCCTTTCTGACAAAATTTTTTAATGTACTGAATGTAACTTCTAGTGTGAATTTTTTCTAATTCACTCATTTTAACAAGTTCAGGATTTATAATTTTGCATTTTTCATTTTTATAAATACCGCTCTTTTTTAGTTCTCTAAAAATTACTCTGAGACGAGCTGGAGTTTCTGGATGATATATTCCAGTTTTGTGTTGTAAGTACTTTCTTGAGTAAATAATAGCAGTTTTACTCATTTCTTTTTATTCCTTAAATCCGGTAATCAATATTGATTATAGATTGAAGACAATTATAATTTGCTAAGTGAAATTATTATTCAAACTCTACTCAGGTTTTAACTGATCATTCTTAGGTTATTTTAAGATCGATTATGGTTATTATTTTAATAATATATAACATCGATATTTTTTATTCTCATTTCTGAACTCAAATAAGCAAGAATTTCGTTTACTAAACATTCTTTCTTACTTAGTCCTGGAAAGAATAATAGATGTGCTAAACATTTGTTTTTACAGTCTGAACTTCCAAACCCATTAACCTGAACTTTTGTTCCTTCCAAACTTTGGAGAAAGTTGTTTAATATGCATTCTTTATTTTCACTGGTTTGGACAGCTATTATTGCTCCTATTGATGATTTTTCGCTTGCTAGAAGATAATCGATATGCCAAAACTTACGCTTGTTTTTCCGTAGATGTCTTGTTAAACGATTTTTCAAATTGGTTGATCCTTTTCCCAAAGCCGATCCTGTGTATACATAGTACCCCTTTGGAAACCTATGGAAACCCAATTTTCCAATTTTTAATGTAATTTCTTCTGACAAAAAAATTACTAATGAATATATTCCTTGCCTCATAAAATTAAGTTGATTTTTATCTTTTTTCATATGTCTGCCCTCTGTTTAATGGATTTATTGTTTTATTCTTTCGAAAATTGATAATATGTCAAAAATCTGTGTTTATGATTTATAATCTTAACAAATAAGATTGGATATTTAACTGATGATTTGAGAATCTATTTGCTTTCTTTCAAAATTACAGAGAATCAATGTAGAATTATAAGTAAATAATCAATTTATTACCAATGAATCATTATATTTTCACTATTCTGGGACCTCAGTATTCTTTTTAAGAAACAAAAACCATAACTGTTTTTTAAAATCTAAAGGTTCAAAATATGCCCCGTTATTCCAGTGTTTTCAAAGATGAAAGTAAACTTGATATCAATTACGTTCCATCAATCTTGTTGCATAGAAAACTTGAACTGAATCTTTTAAATCAATTTTTCCGTTTTGCGATCGAACATCCAGGAAAAATGACTCAACGTGCTTTAATTATGGGAAAGATTGGAACGGGTAAAACAGCTCTTTCCCAACGTTTTGGTTTAAATATAATGAAAGAGGCAAAAGAACACAAAATCAACCTTTACTATATTCACATCAACTGTCGTGAAAGTAAAGGTAACTTTTTCATGATTCTTCAAAGGGTTATTCTGAAGTTCTATCCTAACTTTCCTAGGCGTGGATATTCTGCAGAGGAACTTTTGCATGCTTTGATGCAGATTCTGGATGAAAAAGATGCCTATCTGATACTTACCCTTGACGAGCTAGATGCCCTAATACAGAATGAGGGTTCAGACCCAATTTATAACCTTTCACGTATCCAAGAAGATCGAATTAATACACCAAAACGATTATCATTAATCTGTATTCTCCGTCAATCCGATCCTCTAGAAAACTTAGATCAAAGCACAAAAAGTACTTTGCAACGTAATATCATCCGGTTAGAAGATTATTCTGAGTCTCAACTGGAAGATATACTCACTGATCGAGTTGAATTAGCTTTCAGAGCAGGTACAATTCCTGAACAAACATTAACAATTATTGCTGAATTGGGAAAATCTGAGGGAGGAAATGCCCGATACTCAATCGAACTATTATGGAGAGCAGGAAAATATGCTGATGTTTCAGAAATGCAAGAAGTTACACCAGAATGTGTCCGCAACGCAGTTGCCAGTGTATATCCAGTTGTTCGAAAAGACATGCTTCCAGCATTAAGTAAGCATGAAAAATTGTTTCTTATTGGGATCGCGCGTCATTTTAAACAGAATGATTCTGCATATATGTCTATGGGAGAAGCAGAAGAATCCTATGA
>JARRMA010000097.1:0-8937 GCA_037386505.1 Candidatus Bathyarchaeota archaeon | reverse complement strand
GAGGCTGTATTCCTTCTAAATTGCTTCTTTATCCTGCAGAATTAATAAGAACTATTGAACATGCAAAAACCTTTGGTGTTAATTCTGAAATAAAAAGCATAGATTTCAAAAAAGTAATGGAAAGAATGAGAAAAATAATTCAGAACGATATAAATAAGGTACGCCAAGGACTTTCCCAATCAAAAAATATAGACTATTATAAAGAATCTGCAGAATTTATTTCACCCTACACAATTAGGATTGGAAATCAAACCTTAACCTCAAAAATGATATTGTTAGGTTTAGGATCAAAACCTAGTATACCTCAAATAAAAGGAATAGACAAAATAGATTTTCTTACAAGCGACACAATACTAAAAATAAGCGAATTGCCAAAAAGCATCATAATTGTGGGCGGCGGATATATAGCAGCGGAGTATGGTCATTTCCTTTCATCTATGGGTTCAAAAGTCACAATCATTGGTCGAAACCCACAATTTATTCCAGAAGAAGAACCAGAAATTTCAAATTTAGCAAAAAAAGAACTCGAAAAATCTATGACAATTTATGTTAATTATGAAGCCAAAGAATTAAAACAAACCTCAAATGGGAAAAAACAAATTGTTGCTGTAAACAGAGAAAATGGGAAAAAAATTAAATTAAATTCTGATCAAATATTGATTGCAACCGGTAGAAGTCCTCTTTCTGATATATTGAATCCTGAAAAAGCTGGAATAAAAACTGATAAAAAAGGTTGGATAACAGTCAATGAATACTTGGAAACTTCTCAAAAAAACATTTGGGCCCTTGGAGATGCCAATGGAAATTACCCATTCAAACATGTGGCAAATTATGAAGCTACGATTGTATATTATAATGCTGTACTAAAACAAAAAGTAAAAGTTGATTACCATGCAGTACCCCATGCGGTTTTCACTTATCCTGAGATAGCATCAGTAGGTCTAAAAGAAAAAGAAGCTATAAGTAAGTATGGCAGTGAGAAACTTCTGATTGGTTTCTACAGATATGAAGATACAGCCAAAGGAGAAGCTATGGAAGCCAAAAACTATTTTGTTAAAGTTATTGTAGAAAGAAACACTCTGAAGATACTTGGAGCACATATAATAGGACCTTCAGCTTCGATTCTAATCCATGAAATAATTCCATTGATGAATACTCGTGAACAAAAATTAACACCCATTATTGATGGAATGCACATCCACCCAGCCCTTAGTGAAGTTGTAGAAAGAGCTTTTCGTTCGCTTCTACCCCCTGAACATTATCATCATCTAATTGAGCACCATTACAAACTCCTCTAAAACAAAGATAATTGAAAGTTGCTCACACCTAAACCAATATGTTCAATTATTGTTGAAATCAATCTCTGATATTCTTATTTCTAAGATCGATTTTTATGTAACAAGTTACTAGCTAATTAGGTGAAAATCTAGGAAGAATCAATAATTATGTTATAATAATTGTTTCTAGATAGATGACGTCATGAGGAGGTGAAATAATGGATAAAAAGATCAGTATAATTTCCGCTTTCACAATATTTTTGATCACTCTTTCAATTACGATTCCTGTAATATTGGCTCAAGAAGAGTATTGGAATTATTGTAAAATTTCAGCGTATGTCACAAATCTTGATGATTATTCATCTAGTTCAACAAACACTTTCAGATATCAATTTACAATTGCTGAACCCCCGGCTGGTAGTAATATAACCAATACACTAGAAGTAAGAAACGACGATAGTGGTGTAAACTACACAAGGGATCTCTCAATAGGAGATGTAGTGTACTTTAATTACGCAAATCTAAATCCAACTAAAAACCATGTAAATGCAGCTGAAGAATCAAACTATTACATAATAGATTATGAAGGTGAAGTACTTGACCTTGAGGTTAATAATGTCTTAATTCCAGAATTCTCACCCATTTTAGTATCACCATTATTTATGATGGCAACAATTCTTGCAATTATCTATAGAAGAAAAAAATTAAATAAACAATATTAACCCAAAACTTTTTTTCTTTTTTAATAAAAATATCAGTTTTCAACTAATTTAAATTGTATTTATTGTTTTTCAGCAGTTGGTATACTAAATTGTTTTTCAGTTTCTCTTCTGTATAACATATTATAGACACAGAAAGGCATAATTTTATTGTCTGGAGTAATATAATGTATAACACAATGATGTGCACGTTCAACATCAAAGGTGTAAGGATCCATAAATGCCATACATCCAATTAACAAAAGTCTTCGTCTTATATATCCCAGAGAGTCATAAGATGGATCAGTATGTATTTTAATTAAAGTCTTAACAGCATTTAATAAACCAGCTTCTCTTTGAACTTTTTTCCAATCCAATGACCGAAAAGCAGCAAAAAGTAATCTTAAATAAATTCCGATTTTGCTTACTCTTCGATTCTCAATTAACATATTTAACTGCTTTAGATCTGACATGAAAGCTTCAAAATTTAGAAAACGATTGATTGGTGTAAATTTATTATTACCTTGTTTGGATATTAAAATCCAATTCCATAATCCACAATATGGTGTTGGAGTGAATGGAGGCCATGTTTTAGTTAAGAAACTGTTCATAATTTTTAAAGGAGGCACCATAACAGAAACAGGAAAGAGATCCTCTTCTTTGATCATCCCGTTAGTTTGTTCTTCGATTCTTTGAGCTAGTAAAGAATTATCGATTCGATTCTTTCTGGTTACATATTTTGCAGTTCTTCCAGTAAATGACATTGGTTGAAAAACTATTCCGCGGATAATATCAACATTTTTTGCGGCAAATCTTATCATATCTCCAACTTGATCATCATTTATTTCACCCTGTAATGTGGGTACCAAAATAATTTCAATATCTTGATCTCTACAAAGTTCAACCAAACGTAATTTATTTGGAAGAAGTTTTGCATTTCTAAGTTTTTCATAAGGTGAATCAGTTAGTCCATCAAACTGAAGATAAACTATATTTAATCCTGCATTCTTCAGATTTTTAACCAATTCTGGATCATTAGACATTCTGATTCCATTGGTTGCTAAAAGTATCATGAATTTAAGTTCATGAGCCATTTTTATAATCTCAACTATATCTTCTCGAACTGTGGGTTCTCCTCCGGCGAACATCACAGCTAAAGGTGGTAAATCTTGTTTCTTAAGAAATTTTAGCATACTATGTATTTTTTCCAGACTTGGTCTGTAGAGATCCCTTGGTTTTGATGCGTTCGCAAAACATATTGGGCATCTTAAATCGCATTCATTTGTTACATCAATTACTGCCATTACGGTTGTTGAAATATGTTTACTGCAATCATTTATTCCACAACCAATCGGACAATTATCTTGAAACGGTGTAATATTTGGCTTTTTGAATGTTTCAGCCTTATAATAAATGTCTGCCCTAGCCCAATAAGTGTCATTAAAACTTCCATGTTCTTTACATTCTTTTAGTATCACAACTTTACCATTTTTTTCAGCAACTTGTGCTTTTATCTTTTTTAGACAAACAGGGCAAACGCTGAAAGTATCTCTGAGAATTTTAATTTTAGGTTCGTTCAAGTTAAAGCCCCGGCGATTAATGCAATTGGTATTAAGACCATTGTTCTAGTTACTATCCTTTCATGCTTTTTTAATACTTCAATATCTTGGTTTCGTAGTAAAGATATGCCTGAGATTACTAGAATTACGTTCCATAGTGCTATTGGAATTAGGTACCCATAACCAACTGCATCTACTAAATATGGAATTGGGGAACCTATAGCATTTAGTAAAAAGAAAATTGCACCTATTTTTACTGCGAATCTTGGACCGCGACTAACTGCTAAAGTATTGTATCCTGCTTTTTTGTCTCCTTCTAGACTAAGTACATCTCGTAAAATGTTTCCACCTACGTTCCCCATACTCATAAATGATAAAGAGAATGAAGTTACAGATATTATTCCAGATAAAGCGGCTTCACCATAGACAAATGATGTTCCTATAAGAATACCCATGAGTATACTTCCCAAAAATCCTGCATGCCTTTTAACATAGGCTGAATATAATACAAGAAGAATTGTATCAGAAAATGCAATTCCAAAACATAATAAATTAATTTTCAAAGATGAAATTAACCCAATACCGAAAAAAATTATTGCTATTAAAAGAGCCACATTTGGGGTTAAATTCTTTGAAGGTAAAGGTCTTTCTTTCTTAACTATAGCATCCGATTCTTGATCAATATAATCATTAAACGCGAAACCGCCAGAAGTAATACAGATAGCTGATATTACAACCAAAACTAAAAGATCAGTTTGAGGTAAACCCCTCTTTAGTGCTATAATAGTTAAAACTGAAAGACCACCAGTCATGAGCCAATATGGCGGTCGAAGAAGCAAAATCACAGCTTTTAGCTGATTCTTCAACGTAGCCATTTATTTTTCGCCTAATAATTTTGTAAACTTATTATTTTTTCTAACCCTTGCTCTAAAGTAACTTTAGGTTTCCATTTTAACATATTTACTGCTTTGCTATTATCAGCTAATGTTACATCCATGTCTCCTTTCCAAGCTTGACCACCTTTAAAATAGATATTAACATTCCTCAAGCCTAGAAGATCAATTATCATTTTAGCTAAATCCGACACTTCAGTTGTTATTCCTGTTCCAACATTAAAAATCTCTCCAGAAGCTGTCGGAGAAGTTGCCGCCTTGATTAGGAAATCAACCATGTCCGCTACATAAATGAAATCTCTGGATTGTCTTCCAGTACCTAAAACCTCTAATTTGTCGGAATTTTTACGCAATTTTTTAAGAAAATCATCAATGGCACCATGACAGTTTGGTCCATAAACATTAAAAATGCGCACAGAAGACTGTTCAATTAATGTTCTCGGAACAGTCTTCTGTGGGATTTTCCATCGAAAATGGAACACTTGACTGAGCAGCCAAATGAAAAATAGCATTACAATTTTTTGTTGTTTGTTCTATTTTTTCTGTATCTCTTATATCTCCCTGAACAAATTTTAAACCTAAATTCATTAGATCTTTTATGTTTTCTAATTTTCCTGAAGATAAATTATCAAATACAGTTACGCTGGCACCTTTTTCTATAAGTGTTCTACAGAGATGTGAACCAATAAAACCTGCACCACCAGTTACTACGAATTCTAGCCCATTGAGCGCTTTCAAGACAATCCCCACTCGATAACTTCAATCTAAATATCCTACCTATTACTTAATCTTTCCAAAAAACCAGTTTAAAATGATGTTAATAATGAAAAAAATATCAAATATCCAAAGATTAGAAAATTTTACTATTGATTAATAGCATCGATAGAAAAGAAAACTTCATTTCCTGTGAAATCATTTTCATTGAAAATATAGGTGTCATCGTAGATTTCTTCGTCATGTTTATGTGCGTAAAGTTCAAAGATTACCTTATTAGTTCCTTGTGAATCAAGAAAAATATCAACTTCACTTTCCCAAATATCTCCATCATTCAAAGTTGTAGTTGCATTACTTGGATTGTAAACTGATTCTCCATCATCAATATTCACTTTGACCAAATAGTCCATTGTTGTACCGTTTTCATTAATCACACCAACAATTAATTTGAATGTATTGTTTTGACCCAAAATTACAGTATCCGGAAAGTTTTCTAAAGTACCATCGTTGTTAAGATAATAAATTGCTGAAAATTCTTCTTTTTCAGTTTCTGTAAAAAAGACAAGATATACTAAAAGACCGCTTAAAATAATTAGAGCAATTATTATAGTAATTATTATCGTCTTTTCTTGACTATTATTTGAAATTGATTTTTTCCCTTCAGAGGTTATTTTAATTTTCTTTTCTGTATCTTTACTTCTATACACTTCTTTGTGTACCGCCTATAAAGCAATGAAGATATTGTTTTATTGCTTTTTACTAATTATACTTACATTTAGGCTTGTCCTAATAAAAGAATTCTGAAGATTTCCCACCCAGCTTTGAATCTGTTTAACTTAGACTTACTATGTCCATTTCGAGGCCTATAAACTGTGGGAATTTCAGTGATTTTTAAACCACTTTTAGCAGCTTCTGTCAGAAAAACTGTAGCGAGTCCCATTCCATCAGAATACAAATCCAATCTCTTAATAGCTTTCTTAGTTAAAGCTCTAAAACCTGTTTGTGTATCTGAAACATTTTGTCCATAAATGGTATTATACATCGATGTGAAAAACCGATTACCAAAAAGGTTCATTGTGGGCATTGATCCAGTTAATAATATTCCTCCAAGCCTAGATGCTAAACAAACATCTGCCTCTTCTTTCAATAATGGTTGAATCAATTTATCTATCGCTACTGCTTCATATGTATCATCAGCATCTATTATTACTACGATGTTGCCCTTAGCATGATCAATTCCGGTCTTGATGGCTCTTCCGTATCCTATTCTTGGTTCCGCCACGAATTCAGCATTTTCCTCTTTAACTATCTCTTTTGTTCCATCATTTGAGTGGCCATCGACAACTATAATCTCAGTGTTATAACTCGAAGAATTCTTAAGGTCTTTTATTACATTTCGAATGGTTTTTCCTTCTTTAAAAGCTGGTATGACCACAGAAACAACAGGTTTTTCGTCAATCAACTTAATTAACTCTGAAATTTTTTGATATTTTACTTGAAGACATAATGATCTTTATATAAATAGTTTCTGTACTTTAATCTCTAAAATTTTACATGATTGTAGTAATCTTCAAAATATTCTTTTCTCAAAAATTATTTCACAAATTACAAAACCAATTATCTTATTCTCTTTTTGAGAATATTTATCTCCTTTTTCAAAAGAATTTATGCAAAACACCTAAATTTAACAGACAAAATTATCGTTAGACATATGTCTACTAAACAATTATCTGAAGTTCGCATTGGCTTGGAAGTTCATGTTCAACTAACCAATTTAAAAACTAAGCTCTTTTGCAGTTGTTCTTCTGATTATAAGGGTAAAGATCCTAACTCTTTGACATGTCCTGTTTGTCTCGGTTTACCGGGGTCATTACCTGTCCTAAACGAAAAAGCTTTGGAATATGCAGTTATGGCTGCTTTAGCTTTGAATTGCAAAATTTCAGATTGTATGTTCTTCTTTAGAAAAAATTATTACTATCCTGATCTGCCAAAAAACTTCCAGATTTCCCAGTATGATAAGGCTGGGGGGGTTCCATTGGCTGTTAATGGTTGTTTACAGATTGATGCTGGAAAAGTGAAGAAAAATATTCGTATTGGTAGGGTTCATCTTGAAGAAGATCCTGGTAGGCTTGTTCATCAGGGTGCTATTGACACGTCTCCTTATACTCTGGTTGATTATAATCGTTCAGGAATAACACTTCTAGAAGTTGTCACAGAACCTGATCTTAGTTCTCCAAAAGAAGCAAGAGTTTTTCTTCAGAAATTGCGATCAATATTTGAACATCTTGGTATTTTTTCTGGTAAATTAGAAGGTTCAATGAGATGTGACGCAAATATTTCTTTATTTGGTGGAACAAGAGTTGAAGTGAAAAATATTTCTTCCTTCAAAGAAGTGGAACGTGCACTAGGTTTCGAAATTATGACTTTCAGAATCTAAGATAACTCCTGAAAATTTGGTTGAAATGATCAAATTAATAGAAGAAGATTTTATCGACAAAGTTAAAGCTGAAATGCCTGAATTACCAGAATCTAGAATTGATCGTTTTGTAGATACTTATAATTTACCAAGATACGATGCTGAGGTCCTGGTTAGTGATAAAGAACTTGCAGATTTTTTTGAAAAAAGCGTGAAGCTGTATAATCATCCTAAGGAAATCAGTAACTGGATGATGTGTGATCTTCTTCGTAATCTTTATGAAAATAACCTTGAACTTTCAGAATCTAAGATAACTCCTGAAAATTTGGTTGAAATGATCAAATTAATAGAAGATGGAGTAATAACTGGCAAGATTGGTAAAAAAATTCTACCCGAAATTGTCTTGAAAGGGAATAATGCCTCCCAAATTATTGAAGAAAAAGGCTTAGTGAAGATTTCTTCTCCAAAAATTCTTCAAGATGCTTTGGAAAAAGTTTTTACTGATAATCCAAAATGTGTTAAAGATGCTCTAATTGACGAAAATGCAGTTAATTTTTTAGTAGGACAGTTAATGAAAGCAACACGAGGAAAGGCTGACCCCTTATTAGCCAACAGAATGATTCGTGAAAAATTAGAATCAATAAAAACAAAAAACTAACATTGTTTAATAAATTATGTGAATTTTTATGAAAAAGAGTAATTTAATAGTGATCATAATCATTTTAATTTTTCTTATTTCTGGAGTATCTATACTATTTTTATTGCATGATAATCCAATATATATTGAACCAATTCAATACACCTTTAAAATCGAAAAAACTTATGATCATGATCAAGACGCCTTCACACAAGGTTTAATTTTCGAGGACGGTGTCTTATTCGAAAGTACAGGATTATATGGGCATTCTTCACTGCGTCGGGTAGATCTTGAGACAGGTAATATTCTGCAACTTCAGGAATTATCTGATGATATTTTTGGGGAGGGTATCACAACTTTTGATGACAAAATAATTCAACTAACTTGGCAAAATAACATAGGATTTGTTTACGATAAAGATTCTTTTCAAATGCTACAAGAATTTGAATATTCTACAGAAGGTTGGGGGATCACATCTAATGGAACTTGTCTGATAATGAGTATTGGAAATTCAACTTTATTTTTCCTAGATCCAAAAAATTTTACAATTATTGATCAAATTGAAGTATTTGATGTAAATCCTGTGAATAATCTCAATGAACTGGAATTTGTTGAGGGTAAAATTTACGCAAATATCTGGCAAGAAAAGAAAATTGCTATAATTAACCCTAAAACTGGTAGGGTTACTGGATGGATAAATCTCGAAAACATAGACCCTTCTGATGTTCAATATAAACGAGGGG
>JARRMA010000096.1:0-5030 GCA_037386505.1 Candidatus Bathyarchaeota archaeon | reverse complement strand
CATTCATAAAAAGAAGAAAACATCATTGAAACTGCAACTAATGCTGGAGCAATAAATTGGATATACGGTTGACCATCTATTGGTTGAACAAAACCACCTAATCCAAAACCCAAAGCTAGAAGATAAAGTATAGGTTCTAAAAGTGAAGGAAGAAAATTGGTTTTGTAGGTTTGCATAAAAACATCCTTATTACGCATCCAAGTTTTCCAAACTCTATAGCTAAGTTTGGGTATTCGAAAAATTGAAATTATGTTAACCATCTAATCTTTCAGACTCCTTCCTGCTAGTTTCAAGAAAACGTCTTCAAGATTGCTATCTCGTATTGCGGCACCTTTAAATGAAGTTTCTTCAATTACTTTTGCCAAGACTCCTCTTGGTTTTTGGGTAAAGACAACTATTTTTTCATCAATAACTTCAATTCTTGCGTCAGGAAACGTATTTTTCAAGCATTGCATAGCTTCTTCGCTGAAAATTACTTCAAGAACTTCTTCTCCTACATGTTTTTTAATTAATTCTGAAGGTTTTCCTTTTTCTATAATTTTTCCGTTATCCATTATTGTTATTCTATCACAAAGTTGGGCTGCCTCATCCATATAATGTGTTGTTAAAATCACAGTTACACCTTGATTTTTTAGATTTCGAATTTTAGTCCAAATTAAATGACGTGCTTGAGGATCCAAACCTGTAGTAGGTTCGTCTAAAATTAGTACTTTAGGTTCATTCATCAAAGCTCTAGCGAGAATTAATCTGCGTCTCATTCCACCTGATAGGGCTGTAATAATTACATCTCGTTTTTCTTCTAATTGTAAAAATTTTAAAAGTTCATTAGCTTTGTTTATTGCTTTTTCCTTTGGAACATCAAAATAACGAGAATAGACTATGAGATTCTGAAAAACAGTAAAATCTGGGTCAAGATTGTCATCTTGAGGAGCAACCCCGATCAAACTTTTTATTTCTCTGCTATGATTAACAACATCCATTCCGGATAATGTTAATTTTCCATCAGTTAAAGGGGAAACAGTTTGAATCATTCTCATAGTCGTTGTCTTTCCAGCCCCATTTGGACCAAGAAATCCATAACTTTCACCTTTGAATATTTCAAAACTAATCTTATCCACCGCGACGAGTTCTCCGAAATTTTTAGTTAAATTTTCTGCTTCTACTAGAATCTCATCTTTCATAAGCTTTGTTCCTTTAATTTTTTATAATTTCATATTCTTTGCAGTTAATAGTGTTTTATATTCGTTAAACCATAGGATAATATTTCATTTAGGATTAAGAAATGTTGTCTCTATTTTAAACATCTTTTTACCAAAAAGGTGCACTTTTATACTTCCTAAAACGCAATTTAGGTACACAAATTAAAACTGGTGATTAAGAGTGAAAATTGCAGTATCTGGAAAAGGTGGAGTTGGAAAAACATTAATTTCTGGGACCCTCGCTAGTTATTTTGCACAAAAAGGATTTAAAGTAATGGCCATCGATGCAGATCCTTCCCCTAACTTGGCATTAACTTTGGGGATATCGGTTGAAGAAGCAAACAAAATTGTTCCGATATCTGAAAACGCTGAGTTATTAGAATCCAAAACTAAAACAGATTATCCTGGAGTGTTCAAGCTTCATTTTACTGTTGACGACATAATTGAAGATAACGGTATGAAATCACCTTACGGAGTAAATCTGCTTGTTATGGGAACTGTCAAGTCAGCTGGATCTGGTTGCGCATGTGGAGCCAATGCAGTAGTTAGAGAGCTTCTTCGTCACATGATTGTTGATCGGGACGAAATTGTTGTTGTTGATATGGAAGCTGGTGTAGAACATATGGGAAGAGGGACAGCTAGCCAAGTTGATGTTATGCTTATAGTTGCTGATTCAAGTCGAAAATCATTAGAAATTGCTAAGAAACTCTCTGGTTTTGCTCACCAAGCTGGAATTGAAAATGTACTTATAGTGGGAAATAGAGTAAGAGATCCTGAAGAAAAAGAATTAATTACCAATTTCACTGAAAAAAATGAATTACCATTACTTGCACTAATCCCATACGATGATATTGTTGTTAAAGCAGATAGAGTCGGAGAACCTCCGCTTAAATATGAAGACACTTCGGAAAGTGTAAAAGCTATTCAGATGATTGGTGAAAAATTAATTCAAAATAACAAATAATTATTTTACTCTGATTACTCACTCTCTTTATTTCTCTTAATCGATTTTTTACCTAAATAAAAGATTCTATTTTTCAATTAATGGTTGACAGGACATTTATAATACACCTTGAACCACTTCAATTATTCTCAATTTGTTCCGTTGTGGTTTACAATATGTCTGTGAGAGTTCGCCAAATAAAATACTTGCTTGGTTGGCTTATCGCAGGAACTAGAGGGGGCTTAACTCGAGCTAAGATAATTGAAACCTTACAACAAAATCCACAAAATGCAAATCAATTGGCCACTACTCTAAAAATGGATTATAGAACAATAAGACATCACCTAAAAATTTTAGAAAAAAATAAGTTGATCACATCTGCAGGAAATGGATATGGAATCACATATTTTCTATCTTTTGAACTAGAAGAAAATTACAGCCTTTTTGAAGACATTGTGAATAAATTATGGAAAAAACAAAAAAGGGAGAACAAGAAGTGAACCTACAATGAAAAAATACATTAAAATCGGAATAATATTCGTTCTTGTAGTAGCTATGGCTATATTGGCTGACAATTTAGTAACCCAAACTGCACCATCTCCTCCTCCATCAATATTTGAACCTCGTCCGGTTCCTGATGATAGATTTGACTTTGATAGAAATTCATTCATAGGTGATATTGAATTGTTTTATAAAGTAAAAACAATGCTTTCTACAATCAATGCCACCCTTTTAGTTGTACTAATAGGAACATACATTGATATGTATCGAAAATTGAGATCAGAATTTACTATTGGGTTAATAGTCTTTTCATTGACTTTGCTTCTTTATGCGCTTTCATCAAATCCATTGCTTCAATGGATTTTTGGTTTCCGAGCATTTGGTCTGGGACCTTTCGCGATGCTACCGGATTTGTTCACAACTTTGGCACTAGTTGTTTTATCATATCTCACAATGAAATAATTTTAGTTCATCTCTATCTTTTCTTTCTTAATTAGTTTGATTAATTCTACAAAACTAAAAAAATAATATTTTTATTTTGGTTTCAGGAGACCTGCAAGTTGAGAAGTTTCTTTAAGAGGATTTTCTAAAACCATTGATACCCCAGCAGTGCATTCCAGCCAACATCCCTTGCATGAAGATACTTTATACCAATCTTTACTTTCTTGTTTATTTTTTAAGAGTTTATTAATTGAACAACTAAATATGTCTCCCAAAATTATATCTGATCTAGCAGGACAAGCAAGAAGTTTACCTGAAGGATTGATGGCAACATATAGTTCTCCTGCATGACAAATTTTTCGAGCCTTACCTTTAAAAAAATCGTAAAAACCTTCAAGAAAATTCTTGGGTTCGGCAAGAAAACTAGGGTTAGATTTTTTGAGTTTTAATAAATAGCTAACTAGCTTAGAAATTTGATCATTTTCAGGAACATTTTCTGGGGTTGGTGGATAAGGGTGAATTGGTTGAATTTGGGCAAAATCAACAATTTCATGAAGTTCTTCAATAAATTTTGGTAAAAAATCTATATTCCATGGGGTAACTACGCTGTTAACTCCCACCTTCATACCATTTTCTTTGAGTAATTTTATGGCATTTATTGCTCTATCAAAGGTTCCTGATACTCCTCTAATTTTGTCATGGACTTCCTTTGGTCCATCAAGGGATACGACAACCATATCTAGTACATTCGTTAGTTCTTTGATTCTTTTCTCATTTAGTAATGTTCCATTTGTGTTCATGCTCACTAAGCAACCATGATCTGTAGCTCTTTTCGCCAAAGTCGCTAAATCTTTTCGAAGAAGTGGCTCTCCTCCGCTAAGATCAAAAAAAGGTACACCCAAACCGCAGACTGTATCTATAGCTTCTAATGCTTTTTTTGTAGAGAGTTCTGGTATCTCATTTTTCCACCAATTACAGAAGATACAACGCATATTGCATCGTCCAGTTACATTGTAAGATGCAAAAAGTGGGATGGATTTTTTAACTTTAAATTTTACGAAAGCAGACAATGTTTTTGCAACAATCTGTCCAGTCTTCATTTTTTATCGGCTCAATTTGTATACTGATCTAGTAGCTTAATTCTAAAATGTTAGTTTCGACAGTTAAGTTTGTTTAATTCGTTCATACATTTTTTCTAAGGTCCAACGAATAGATGATTTTAGTTCTCTTGATCTTTCAGCTCTTAGATTTCTTATAGTAATCTCTTTTAATATATTTCCATCTTGTTTAATCTCGTATGAAATTATTTTGTCTGGATCTAGTTTCCCTTTTTCAGCATCCTCCTTATCTTTTTCTAACATTTTGGCCAAAACTCTTTCAACAAAAAATGAAGTAAATGGAGGAATATTGATATCAAATTTTTTATCTTCGGGTAAACTAATACTCACTACATCTTTTTCAGAGTAAATTTGAGCTAGAAGATCTCCAGTTATAGTCTTTAAAGGGATTCCTTTTTTATTTTGTTTAGTTGGAGATATCTTTGATGATTCAATTTTGGTTGAACTTTGAATGTTTTTGGGAAGTTCTGCTCTTTTAAAACTTTGTTGAACTAATGTTGTATCAATTAAATTTAGAAGAGTTTTCAGTCCGTCAAGTTCTGTTTCCATCTCTTCAACACGTTTTTCTAAAATTTCACGCAATTTAGCAATTTTCTTTATTTTCTCTTTTTCATCATTTTCATTCAAAGTTTATTGCTTCCCGTTTTTAATTAAATTATATTCATAGAGCAATCAATTCAACTAGATTTATGAAGGAAGTCCTTTAAAATGATATATTCTGTGAGATATTAATCCTTAATTATTCTAGAAAGCAGTATACCTAATACTTTAATGATCCTTTCTATAATTCCTGTTACATACTTTATAGTATAACTCTTAAAATGAAAG
>JARRMA010000095.1:0-17227 GCA_037386505.1 Candidatus Bathyarchaeota archaeon | reverse complement strand
CTACATCCAGATCCAACAGCTGCTACAGCCTGTCGATAGCGATTATCAGCTACATCACCAGCAGCAAAGACACCATCGATGTTAGTTCCTGATTCTTCGTTGACTATTATGTAACCTTTTTGATCAAGTTCAATTTGATCTTTAAAGATATCAGTATTAGGCTTATAACCAATCGCTAAGAAAACCGCATCACAATTAATTACAGATTCTCTTCCTGAAAAAGTGTTTAGAAGTCTTACACCTTCAACTTTTTCTTTGCCAAGAATTTCTGTAACTCTTGAGTTCCAAACAAAAGAAATCTTAGGATTAGTGGATGCTTTTTCTTGAAGGTAGTTACAAGCTCGTAACTTATCTCTCCTATGAATAATTTTTACATCTTGTACAATTTTAGATAGGAACAAAGCCTCTTCCATGGCAGTATCTCCTCCACCAACAACAACCACATTCTTATTTTTGAAAAATGGGCCATCACAAGTTGCACAAACCGTTACTCCTCTTCCTCTTAATCTCAACTCACTCTTTAGACCCAACCATTTAGCTGAAGCTCCAGTTGCTATAATGACTGTCTTGGCTTTGTAAACATTATCTCCTACATTTACCTTGAAGGGTCTAGAATTAAAATCTACAGAGGTAGCATTTTCGAAGATTAATTTTGCCCCACAACTCTCAGCTTGATTTCGAATTGAAACCATAAGATCCGGACCAAGTACTCCATTTTCAAATCCAGGAAAGTTTTCTACCTCACGAGTAAGCATTAGTTGTCCACCCCACATAACTCCGCCAATAACAAGAGTTTTTAATCCAGCTCTACTTGTGTAGATAGACGCTGTTAAACCAGCAGGTCCTGAACCAAGAATTATCGTATCATACATCATTAGTCACTTCTTAATGCTGTTTTATTCAATTTTATTTCAATCGGATATATTTTGTCGTTTTAAAGTGGCTTTTTGATGTTTTAACAATAATAATTAACTTATTCTATTTTAATATAATAGTAACAACTTGAAATTAATTAACGATTTAGTATCTGATTAAAATTGCTTTAATTTTGCTTTTTGCCTTGCTTCGGTTATAAGATCAGTGAGCGCAGCAAAAGTTTTGCTAATATCGTCCATTGCTAACACTAATATTGTTTCAGTATAGCAACTCATTGTTTCTTCTATGTTAATATGACGTCTTGAAACAGCATTATAGAAATCTTGAACACATCCTGGTGTTGAGGTTATTTCGTCAGGACTTTTAATAATAATTGTTGATAGGTTTTTCTTCTGATTAATAATGTCTTTTTTGGTGAAGATAGAAATGATTTTATTGAAAGAATTAATGTCAGAGATTAAAGTAATAACTGAGTTTCCTTCTAATATCTGAAGAAATTCAGCTGAAAATGTTGCTATTAGTCTTCTTATCTTTTCCAAATTTCCTTTGGTTTTCTCAATTGAGACTTTTGCCATATCAGTTCTGATATTAAGACCACTACCAGCGATTATATTGGTTATTTTTCCTTGTAAAATTTGATAATTTACTTTTGCTCGTTTTACAGCAGTTATTACGCTTTCTATATTAACTTCTTTACCAATTTCATCTTTAATTTTTGGTATAAACATTCTAGCTATTGCACTATAATTTGCATAATCCCGTTGCAAGGCATCCTGTAAGGATAAATCTTCATCGACGAGTTCTTGAACGGTTTTAGAGATTGAATTGACCATTATTGGTCACATTTGTCCATTTTATTAGGGTATTGACCAAAATCTATATAAGTGTTTCTCGAATTATCAACCTCGAATTGGGAAACAAAATGAAAGATACAGTAATCTTAGCTTATTCAGGTGGACTAGACACCTCTGTTCTCATAAAATGGTTACAGGAAGAATATGATGTAGACATAATAACATTTACAATGGAATTGGGACAACAAACCGATTTAAAAAGTGTGGCAGATAAAGCAAAAAATTTAGGTTCTAAAAAACATTATTCCATAGATGGTACAGAAGAATTTGTCTTAAATTATGTATTTCCTGCAATAAAAGCCAACGCATTATACGAAGGAAAGTATCCAATTGCCACAGCTTTAGGACGCCCCCTGATTGCTAAGAAACTTGTTGAAATCGCCCAAAAAGAAAATGCAATAGCAGTTGCTCATGGATGTACTGGAAAGGGAAATGATCAAGTTCGATTTGACATTACGGTCAAAGCGTTGTCCCCTGATCTCAAAGTAATGGCTCCTGTCCGAGAATGGGGATTATGTAGGGAAGCTGAAATAAAGTATGCTAAGGAAAAAGGCATCGCTATTCCTCATTTATCCGATCCATATAGTATTGATCAAAATTTGTGGGGACGTTCTATAGAATGTGGACCATTAGAGAATGCAGAACAAGAACCATTAGAAGAAATTTACGAACTCACAAATTCTCCCGAGTTAGCTCCTGACAAATCAGAATACATAACTATACGATTTGAAGCAGGTGTTCCAGTTGCACTAAATCAAAAAAGGATGAAACCTGTAACACTCATAGAAAAACTAAACGACATAGCAGGTAAACATGGAATTGGTCGGGTTGATCATATTGAAGATAGACTAGTAGGAATCAAATCAAGGGAAATTTATGAATCTCCAGCTGCCGAAGTGATTATTGAAGCACATAAAGACCTAGAAAAGATGATTCTCACAAGACATGAACTCGAATTTAAGAGACAAATAGACGAAAAATGGACTTGGTTAGTTTATACAGGATTGTGGATAGATCCTCTTAGGGAAGCTTTGGAGGCTTTTATAAACAAGACACAAGAACGAATCTGTGGCGAAGTGAAAATGAAGTTATTTAAAGGACGATGTTGGGTGATTGGTCGTTCTTCGCCTATGTCATTGTATGACAAGAATTTAGCAACATATGAAGTGGAAACTTCATTTAATCAAACCTATGCTGAAGGTTTCATAGAACTATGGGGACTCCCCACAAAAGTGGCTAACATACTAAAAGAGAAGGTGAAGAACGAGAATAAATGTTAATTGAATAGCCCCATTTAGGCTGTTCTTTTAAATAATCAATTAAGGTGGAAAAATTGTCTAAGTTATTACGAGGCGGAAGGATAGGCTCTGCAAGAAAAGATGCAGTAAAATTTACTGCATCTATAAAAAGTTGAACAAAAAATAGTTGATGACAAAACGGGTATCAAACTTTTAGAAGCCCTAGTCAATTTAGGTTCTAAAATGAAATTGAACCAGAAGCTTGAAGATGTCCATTTAGCAGTTGAAGAGAAAGTCAATAACAAAGTTGGTTTAGAAATTGGTGGAAATCTACATATTGCAAAAAGTCGAAATGATCAGGTTGCAACAGCTATTAGGATGAAGTTACGAACAGAAATCCTAATAATAATTGATAAAATTGTCACTATTCAGAACAGTCTACTTGAAATGGGAATTAAGCACATACAGACGTTGGTCCCAAGTTATACTCATCTTCATCCAGCTCAACCTGTAACATTTGGTCACATACTAATTTCATATATCGATGCAGTAGAAAGGAGTCTTAAACGACTGGAAGAAACTTTTCCACGCATTAATTTATGTCCTATGGGAGCTGGAGCAATAGCAACTACAAGCTTTCCAATAAATCGAGAACGTACGGCAAAGCTACTTGGATTCTATGGAGTGTTAGAGAACTCGATAGACGCAGTAGGTAGTAGAGACTTCATCCTAGAATCTTTGGCTAACCTCACATTATTATCTATTGACATTAGTAGGATAAGTGAAGATATAGTTTAGGAGTGAGTTCCTGACGTCCTAGAAATTGTAAGAGCACGCATGAGCTTCATACTTGGAAATTTTGTCAGTTCAGCTACAATAATGAAAGCTCTGCCGTCTGGTTACAATCTAGATCTTCAAGAACTCACTCCTAAACTATGGGAATCTATAGAGATAATATCAACTTCAATTACTATTCTTTCAGAGTTAATCAAAAACCTAAATGTAAATAAGAACATTTTTAATAAAAAAATTCTAAACTACTCAACAACCACAGAACTGGCTAATTTACTAGTTACCAGTTATGATGTCCCTTTCAGAAGCTCTCATAAAATTATTGGAGCAGTCGTTAAAATCTTACTTGATAAAAATCTTGAACTCTCTGATCTCACACCTGAACTGCTAAATAAGACCGCTAAAGAAGTTGCAGGAATCAAATTAACCATTAAAATCAAGGATATCAAAGATCACATAAACCCCAAAAAATTTGTTGAAAAACATAAAGCAACAGGTGGTCCGGCACCAACTGAAGTTGAAAGGATGCTGAAAAATCGCAGAGAAATGATTAATAACTCAAAAACTAGCCTAAAAGGAAAAAAATTGAAGTTAAAAGAAGCTGAATTACAGATGAAATCTGAAGTTCAACGTTTCATCAACTCACAAAAATCAGCCTAAATAATGTTTAAGGTCATTAAAATGAAAAATAAACAAAAAATTCAAGAAACGGGTAAAGCAGTCCTTATTTTAGAAGACGGCTCAAGCTTTATTGGTTTAGGGTTCGGAGCACCAAACAAAGTCTCGGGTGAAATAGTTTTTTCAACCTCAATGGTTGGTTATCCTGAATCATTAACTGACCCTTCATATAAAGGACAGATACTTACATTCACTTACCCACTAGTCGGGAATTATGGAGTTCCATCTTATGAAAAAGAGAATGAAGTTCTCAAATATTTTGAATCCGAAAATATAAAAGTAACAGGTTTTGTGGTTCATGAATTATGTAAAAATCCTTTTCATTGGGCATCTAGAAGAACTTTGGATCAATGGCTAAAAGATGAAAATGTACCTGGAATATATGGAATCGATACTCGAAAACTCACTAAAAAACTTCGAGTAAAGGGTGTACTTCTGGGAATCCTAAAAGTTTTCGAATATGATGAGGAACCTGATTTACCACAACTTCTGAAAGAAGTTAAAAAGATTCAGGACCCAAATTTAATAGACTGTGGAGTAAAATATGGAATTCTTCGAAATCTTCTCCGAAGAGGTTTCAATGTTGTAAGAGTACCTTATGATTTTTCTGCAGAACAAATTCTAGAGTACAAACCTCATGGCGTTCTAATAAGCAACGGTCCTGGAGATCCCAAGCAATGTACGAAAACAGTTGAAGCTGTTCGGGAATTGATGGACAAAAATTTACCTATGATGGGAATTTGTCTTGGAACTCAAATATTAGCCTTAGCTGAAGGAGGAGATACATACAAACTAAAGTATGGTCATAGGTCCCAGAATCAGCCAGCTCTTGATTTGGAAACCGGACGATGTTACATTACTACTCAGAATCATGGTTACACAGTGGAAAGAGATTCAATCAAAGATACAGGACTAAAAGAATGGTTCATGAACGCTAATGACAAAACAGTTGAAGGAGTTAAACATAAAACTAAACCTGCTTTTGCGCTACAATGGCATCCCGAAGCATCTCCAGGACCATTTGACACTGAGTATCTATTTGATCGTTTCAAAAAAATGGTGGAGATACACTAAAATTGCCAAAGTTCAAGTGGATAAAAAAAGTTATAGTTTTAGGTAGCGGAGCAATAAAAATCGGAGAAGCTGCAGAATTCGATTATTCAGGGAGTCAGTGCCTAAAAGCTCTTCGAGAAGAAGGGATAGAAACTGTTTTGGTTAATCCGAACATAGCCACTATCCAAACAGATCCTAGATTAGCAGGAAAAGTCTATCTTTTACCAGTAACTCCAGAATTCGTGGAAGAGGTAATTGCTAAAGAATGTCCAGATGCAATTATGTTGAGTTTTGGAGGACAGACAGCACTAAATTGTGGAGTTCAACTGGCTAAGAAAGGCGTTCTAGAGAAATATGGAGTCAAAGTTTTGGGAACTCCAATCAAAACAATAGAGGATACAGAAGATAGAGAATTATTTAGACAATCCATGATGAAGGCGACTATTCCAATTCCTAAAAGTAAATCTGCTATGTCTCTCAGTGAAGCTATTGAAGTAGGCAAAGAAATCGGTTATCCTGTAATTGTTCGTCTTGCTTATGCTTTAGGCGGTAAAGGATCTGGGGTAGCTCACAATGAAGGTGAACTTAAGAAGATCGTCAGTAGAGCCTTAGGTCAAAGTATGATCTCTCAAGTACTCATCGAGGAATATTTAGGACATTGGAAAGAAGTCGAATATGAGGTAATGAGGGATTACGATGATAATTGTATAATTGTCTGTAATATGGAAAACTTTGATCCTATGGGTATCCATACAGGTGATTCGATAGTAATTGCTCCAAGTCAAACACTTTCTAACAGAGAATATCATTTTCTTCGTTCTGCTTCAATAAAAGCAATTAGAAGCCTAGGGGTAGTTGGAGAGTGTAACATTCAATGGGCACTCGATAACAAATCAGAAGAAATTCGAGCTATTGAAGTAAATGCACGGCTCTCAAGAAGCTCGGCTTTGGCAAGTAAAGCAACAGGCTATCCTATCGCCTATATTGCAGCAAAACTATGCATCGGTTATACTTTACCTGAGTTAACGAATAAAGTAACAAAAGTAACTACTGCTTGCTTTGAACCTGCTCTTGATTATCTGGTAGTCAAGTATCCACGTTGGGACCTACAGAAATTTAGGAACGTTGACAGACATATTGGACCTCAGATGAAATCCGTTGGCGAAGTTATGGGAATTGGAAGATGTTTTGAGGAGGCATTGCAAAAAGCTATCCGTATGTTAGATATAGGTAAACTTGGTTTAGTCTGCAACCCAGAAGAAGATGAACTGGAATCAAGAGAAAAAATAGAGGATATTTTAGCTAATCCCACAGATCAACGGCTCTTTATAGTAATAAAAGCACTAAAACAGGGAATGTCTATAAAAGAAATTTATGAATTGAGTGGTATTGACCCATTCTTCTTGAACAAAATTAAGAATGTAATCAACATGCAAACCCAACTTTGCACTGTCAATGAAACTGATAAAGAATTTCCTGAAATAGTCAAAGAAGCAAAACGTATTGGATTTTCTGACAAACAAGTCGCTATTTGTCTTGGTACTGACGAATTGACAATTCGGGCTTTCCGAAAAAAAGTGAATATTATTCCTGCCATTAAACAGATTGACACTCTTGCTGCTGAATGGCCAGCCAAAACAAACTATCTATACTTAACTTACGGAGGAGAAGAAGATGATATCAATTTCTCTTACAGTAACAAGAAAGTTATTGTTCTTGGGTCAGGTGTTTTCAGAATAGGTTCCAGCGTAGAATTTGATTGGTGTGGAGTTAACACCA
Organism: Candidatus Bathyarchaeota archaeon; assembly: GCA_037386505.1. GTDB lineage: Archaea > Thermoproteota > Bathyarchaeia > Bathyarchaeales > Bathyarchaeaceae > Bathyarchaeum. The sequence continues at coordinate 9,957 of JARRMA010000095.1, read as the reverse complement.
TCTGGGCTCTCAAAAAGAACGGAATCGAAGAAGCTATAATGATCAACTATAATCCCGAAACTGTCTCAACCGATTACGATATGTCCGACAAATTATACTTCGAAGAACTAACATTAGAGAGAATCTTGGATATCTACGATAAAGAGAAACCGTTCGGTATTATCGCTAGTGTAGGCGGACAAATACCAAATAATCTTGCTCTCAAATTATCAAAAACTGGAGTTAAAATACTAGGCACATCAGGAGAAAGTATAGATCAAGCAGAAGATCGTGCCAAATTTAGTTCATTGCTTGACAAACTTAATATTCCTCAACCAGAATGGAGAGATCTTTCAACAACTCGTGACATTAAAAAATTCGCTCAGGAAGTTGGTTATCCCGTTCTTATTCGCCCCAGTTATGTATTATCTGGTTCTGCTATGAGGGTTGCCTATACTGAAGAAGAATTGAAAAATTACTTAAAACTAGCTGCAAAAGTATCTCGGGAGCACCCTGCAGTTATATCAAAGTTTATCGAAAATGCAAAAGAAGTTGAAGTTGATGGAGTCTACGATGGCGAAGACAACATCATTGGAGCAATAGTTGAACATGTTGAGAACGCTGGAGTTCACAGTGGAGATGCAACCATGGGTATTCCTTCTTTGACTTTAGATAGCAACGTTCTAAGAACTGTTCAGGATTATACTCACAAAATTGTGAAAGCTCTAGAAATTAGGGGACCCTATAACATTCAATATCTTGTAAAGGATGGCGTAACATATGTTATTGAATGTAATCTTCGGGCTTCTCGTTCAATGCCTTATGTAAGTAAAACCCGTGGAGTCAATATGATAGAACTTGCTACTTTAGCAATGCTTGGTAAAAAATTCAGTGATTCTGGATTTGTTGATTTACCAGAAATCAGTCATGTTGGAGTAAAAGTTCCTCAATTTAGTTTTATGCGATTAAGTGGAGCCGATCCCGTATTGGGAGTAGAAATGTTGAGTACTGGTGAGGTAGCGTGTCTAGGAGAAAATTTCACAGATGCACTATCAAAAGCGCTTCAATCTGCTGAGTTCAAGATGCCTCCAGCAGGTGGATCCGTATTAATAACTGTTGGTGGAAAAGAGCTGAAAAAACAAATCATTCCTCTAGGAATTTCTATCCAGAAGATGGGATTCAAAATCTATGCCACAAAAAATACAGCCGAAGCATTACGAAAGGCAGATGTCAGTAACCTTTCAGTTTTACATAAAGTAAGAGAGGTTGGACAGAAACCTAACATAGTCGACTATCTTCAGGAAGGCAAAATCGATTTAGTTATAAACATACCAATGCCAAACCACTTAGTAACATTTTCAGAGGTTCTCAAGGATGAATACACAATAAGGAGATTAGCTATCGAATTCAACATACCTGTTGTAACAAATCTTCAATTGGCGTCTGCATTAACTAAATTATTAGAGCAAAAAGATAGTTTGCCAAGAAAATTTTGGTAAATTAAGGCATTTTATTCTGCTTTTTTCTTTCTAAACCCCTTAAATTTTAATTTTGCAGTTAAGATTTTTTCTGTACCAAATAATCTGGATGCTATATAGAGAACTGTGATTGTGAAAATTAACATGTATATTATGCCCCCAATTGCACCTATGTAATTCCCTGTAAAAGTCACATTGGCTGCTAACATAGAATGGGTGAAAGGAATAGCAAGTAGAATTATCGATAATGGAAACGGCAAAGTTGTTATGTCAGTAAACATAGTAAAAATCATTGGAACAATAAAAAATATTGATAACGGACCAACCAAAGCTTGTGCTCCCCTCACATCTTCAGCGAAGACAGATAACGAAATTGCCAATGCCAATGCAGAAAGTAATGCCATGAATAGAGAGATCCCAAGTATAGCATAAGAGCCTAGCGTTGGAGCTAACCCTATTGCTGCAAGATCTACACCTTCTGTTGGAATCAAACTTGTGTATGAACTCATATAATAACTGAAACCTACAAGATACGCTAGAGCTCCTAAAACAGCAACAATTATTGAGCCTGTTAATTTTCCAGCCAAAATTACCGTACGATTAATTGGCATAGTCAAAAGTGTTTCAAGTGTTTTTTCTTCTTTTTCTGAAGCCACTGCTGTTGCCGCAAGTTGCATAGCAAAAATGAGTAAGGTTATCATCCCAACAGGCATAACAGTTGATTGAGCTATCATCAAACCAAACAACACATCTGGACTGATATCAGCTGTTTTACCATTAACTATTGATTTTTCTGATAGTAATATCGGATTTAAAATTTCTGTAGAGTTTGCTTCTGGAAATCCTTGGGTTATTCTTTGATTAATAATCTCTGTTTCAAAACTGGAAAGTAGACTGTTAATTGCAGAAGATTGTGAAGAAACTGCTATCCCCCCTCCCCCCTTAAACGGGGTATAAATCGTAAGGGTAGATGCACCATAACTAGTAATATTTTGACTAAATCCTGATGGGATAATTACAAGATTTGTAACGTTTGAGTCTTGAACTTGAATTATAGCATCATCTAAGGATATACCGTCAATACGAGTTACTGTAAAATTAAATAATGATAAATAGTTTTCAAGACTCTTAGCTACAGAACCTTGATCTTGATCTATTAACAATATTGAAGTTCTTCCTATGCTCTGTTCTGCAGTCTCCATTGAAGTTTGAATTGCAAAACCCATTAAAGGAAACATAACTAACGGAACAATTATCATACCTAACAAAATTTTAGGATCTCGGACTAGTTCTTTTACCTCTTTAATTACAATATTCAGTAAGGCATTAAGCAAAACCAACTACCTCCCCGAACACCTCTTCAAGGTTGACAGCATCATATTTAGATTTAAGCTGATCAGGACTACCTTCAATAACAATTCTTCCTTTATTTACCAATGCTACTCTGTCACAAAGATATTCAACCTCCAACATATTGTGGCTCGAAAGAAGCACGGTTACATCGTACTCTTTAGAATAACGTTTTATCAGGGTTCGAACATGAACCGAATGAAGAACATCTAAACCACTATTAGGTTCATCTAGGATCGCCAATTTTGGTTTTGTCATTAATGCTCGTGCTACCAAGAGTCTACGTTTCATTCCCTTGCTGTAACCTTTAACCTTGTCTTTTAAGCGGTCTCCTAAACCAGAAATTTCAGCAGCTGTTTCAACTAATTCTTGTAATTCTGTTTTATCTTTAGTTCTAAAGTTGGCCATGAATCTGAGATATTCAAACCCTGAAAGATTCTTGTATGCTCCCGCCTCTTCAGGAAGATAACTTAATAGGTTGCGCACCTCAGATGCTTCTTCAACAACATTATAACCAAAAACAGTAACTATTCCCGAAGTGGGTAATAATAAAGTGGATACAATTCTAAGAGCAGTTGTTTTACCAGCACCATTTAGACCGATTAAACCAAATATTTCTCCTTTAATTATCTTAAAACTCAGACCATCAAGAGCCCTAACTGAACCAAAATTTTTCACAACATCTTTTACTTCAACTGGAAAGCTCAATGAAATCACTCAATTTTATAGTTGCACTATAAGAGCATCTTCAATAAATCTGCTTTTGTCACAATACCAACAACTTTTCCTTTATTAGAAATTAATACAGCTGAATATACCTGCAATAAACTAGAAACTAATGACAATGGAGCATCATCCCCAACTTGTGGAAAAGCAGCCTCCATAATAAGACCTACTGAACTTTTTGAAACTTGGTTTAGATCTTTACCTGCAGAAACCTTCTCAATAATCGATTTTTCTGAAATACTTCCAACCGCATGTTCACCATCAAAAACTGGAAGTTGAGAATACCCATATTTCGCCATGGTCTGTACTGCCTTTGATACTGGATCGCTTTTTTGGACTCCAATAACTTTGCTATTGAGCATTTCTTCTGCACGGACCTCTGTTTGTGTTTGAAGTTGTTCCAATGCATCAAAAATGGATTTAACCTTTGTATAAGATGGATCTATTTTCTGCGATTCAAGTTTAGCAATAAGGGACTGACTTACACCTGCTAATAATGCAAGTTTCTGTTGTGTCAATCCCATGATTCTACGTTTCTTAGCAACTTCCTCGAGCGAAGGTAACATGAAATGAATTTTGTGTGGAAGATTTAAATTCTTTTTGGAATAATATTTTCAGTAAAATATTAAAATAGTAAATCCACTGCTATGGTTATATTCGCCCCGAAATACTGGAGTTAACTGTAAATAATGGCATCTTCTAAAAAAGGTGATGATCGAACTATCACCGAAATTAACCAGAAAATCAAGTCTGGTGACGTTCAGGTTGTAACAGCTGAAGAAATGAAGAAAATTGTTGAAAGCAGCGGTGTTGAAGTCGCTTATAAGGACATAGATGTTGTAACAACAGGAACATTTGGAGCAATGTGTTCTTCTGGTGCTATAATAAATATTGGTCACTCTGATCCTCCTATAAAAATTCAGAGAGCTTGGTTAAATGATGTTGAGGTTTGCCATCCAGGGGCTGCAGTCGATTTGTACATCGGAGCTTCTATGATGTCTGATACTCAACCTTTCGAATATGGGGGCGGTCATGTCATAGAAGACCTGATTTCAGGTAAAGAGGTTGAAGTGAGAGCAACATCGTATGGGACTGATTGTTATCCGAGAACAAAATTAGACACAACAATTTCTAAAGATGATTTGAATCAATTCTATCTACTTAACTTTCGCAATTGTTATCAACGTTATGTTTGTGCAACAAATAGTCGTGACGAAATAATTTACACATATATGGGTAAACTTCTACCTAGATTTCGAAATGCAACATATTCAGGAGCAGGTTCTTTGAATCCCCTCATGAATGATCCTGACTATGAAACCATTGGAATTGGAACTCGAATATTTTTGGGAGGTAGCCAAGGTTATGTCATAGGTGAAGGGACACAACATGATCCGAATAATCGATTTGGCACCCTAATGGTCAGAGGAGACTGCAAGAATATGAGTACAGAGTTTATTCGAGGAGGTGCTTTCACTAAATACGGTACAAGTATGTATATCGGTATTGGTATTCCTATTCCACTTCTGAATAAAGGAATGGCTAAGAAAACTGCCTTGCGCGACGAAGAAATTCTCACAGATATTGTTGATTATGGTATTCCTCGGAGAGGACGACCTAAACTTGGTAAAGTCAGTTATGCCACCTTAAAGTCTGGTGAAGTTTTAATTAATGATAGAAAAATTAAAGTTAGTTCTCTTTCAAGTTTGAAGAAAGCAAAAAAGATATCCGAGGTCTTGAAATCTTGGATTGAAAATGGAACTTTCTATTTGTCTGCTCCAGCAGAGACCTTACCTACAAATTCAGTCTGTAATGCTATGAGGCAAAGTAAAGAAATTGCTTTTGTTTCTAATGTGGCTCATAAACCCATTACATGTAGGGTTGATGAGGAAATTAAAACTGTAGCTAAACGTATAATCAGTAAATCAGTTAATCATGTAGTTGTAACGGATAAATATGGAGAAATAAAGGGAATAGTTACTTCTTGGGACCTTACACGAGCAATTGCAGAGGGAAAAAGTAGATTAGCTGACGTAATAACAAAGAAAGTATTTACCACAAGACCAGAGGAAACATTGGAAGAGGCATCACGAAAGATGGCTCAACATCATATTTCTGCATTACCCGTAGTGGATAATGAAAAGAGAGTTGTGGGTCTTATAACCTCTGAAGATATATCAAAACTGAGGGCAAGGTGATTAATTATGGATCGTATTCTGTTAAGGTTTTCTGAAGAAAATGTTGCAGAGCCAATAACATCACAAGTTATTCTAGAGCTTGGAATTCCAATGCGAATAGTAACAGCAACAGTAAATTCTTCTGGCGGGGACATTTTATTAGAAGTTCCGGCTATCCATGTTGAAAAGATTGTTAAAGCCTTTAGAGAAAAGGATGTCATAGTACGATTTCCAAAATTAATTGAGGTTGATTGTGACAAATGTTTTGATTGTGGTGCATGTTATGCATTATGCCCAGTTGATGCTATTTCGTATGAACAGGGATATTCAGTGGTTTTTGATGAGAAAAAATGTATTGGGAGTCCCTGCGGGTTATGTGTTGATGCCTGTCCTGCTAGAGCGATAAAGTTAGTTGAGCAAAACCGTAACCATAGAAAATGACCAAACAAGAATTATTAAAAACAGCTTTTCAATTCAAAGAATCTAGCTGTACAATAATTTCAGATAGTGAACAAGGAATCAAAATAGCAAAATCTTCAATAAAACACAACTATACAATTCTTGAGAAGTATATTAAAGATCAGCCAAAATTTCTTCATTCTTTTAAACCTATAATTGTAAAAGATGGTCCGAAGATAATCAGGTTGATGTCTGAAGCTTCTTTAAAGACCGATGTTGGTGGGTTTCAGATTGAATCAATTTCCAATAGGGGTGGCAACAAGTTCGGGAAGATTTAGTCACGCTTTTAGTTTTGGGGATGCAGAAGCAGTAACCGTTTTTGCTATTAACGCTGGATTAGCTGATGCAGCAGCCACCGCTATAGCGAATATTATCAAAGGCGAAAATGTACACGAAATAATCCAACAAGGAATAGATAAGGGATTAAGCATAGATGGAGTTAAAGGCATTTTCATTCTATACCGTGATATTGTTGGAAAAGGGGGACAAATTGCAGACATTATAAAAATCAAATCCTGAAGAATATTAATTTTGATTCAGACCATATTCTATGAGAGATATTTCAATAATATTTGTGAATACAAAAATTTAAAAAAGAGTCATGGTGGGCCGAGCAGGATTCGAACCTGCGACCTCAGCCGCGTAAGGGCTGCATCCTAACCGGACTAGACAACCGGCCCACAATCCAAGAGTATGTTTAACAAGGTTTTATAAAAACTTGGTTTCTCTGAACAGATACTTTTTTTAGGTTACTTTCTGCACTCAATATGCTAAGCGGGGTTCTCCTAGCCTGGTAGGGAGCAGGCCTGCTAAGTCTGTGGTCCATGTGGCCACGCGGGTTCAAATCCCGCACCCCGCGCCACTAAAAACTCGAAATGTTAAATTTTCTATGTTTTTCCCACAACTTGTACGTTATCGACTCTAATCCAAGGAGAAACGAGTTGACCAAATTTCCTAACATTGTTACCTAACATTGATATATTTTTCAAAATATCAAAGAAAATTCCCGATATCATCAAATCTCTTGTTGGATATGCTATTTCTCCCCCTTCGATTTTCCAAACTGGAGTAGCTACTACTGAGAATTCACTGCTCTCTGGATTGCTACTATGAGCACCTTGTACCCCATAAATCAATAACCCGCGATCAATTTCACTGACAAGATCTTCTGTTGTTTTGTTTCCTTTCTTGATAACAAAGTTGCTTGCTTCAAGAGTTGGTGTAGAAGCATATGAAGCTCCTCCTGATCTTGAAGCATTTCCCGTACTTTTCGTTCCAATTTTGTTTGCCCAATAACTATCATACAAGAAATTCTTTAGAACACCTTTCTCTATTACTAATGTTTTTTGGGAGGGAATACCTTCACCATCAAATTTACCTGTTAAAAGTCCACCATCGAGAAGACCGTCATCGTGTATAGTTACAATATTCGAAGCAACTTGTTTTCCCATTTTCTTTTTAAAAGCTGATCTTTCTCTTTGAACATAATCCGCTTTAACTGCATTGATCACTGTGTAATATAATAAAGAACTAAATGCAGCTTGAGTAAAAATTACTGGAAAGGATCCTGACTCCATTTTTTGGGGATTAAGAGCAGAAACAGCCAATCTAGATGCTTCAAGACCAACTTCAATCGGATTAATTTTATAAATTCTTTCTGCATTTAATTCATAACATGCTGGAGTCACATCTGATCCATCCCTTGCGATAGTTTCCATCCAACAACCAACAGCGGTTCCTAGATCGGATTCTTCAATGCCATGAGAATTTACAATTGCCGTTTTAAAGAAAGATTTTGTGATTCCACCTGCAACAGCCAAGACTCGCTTATCATAACCACAAGTTGCTTCTAACATGTCTTCTGTCGATTTAACTAACATATCAGAAGATAAGGAGAGAATCGATTTATCGTACGTATTCTTTGGAACATTAAAATTTTCGTTGTAAGGTAAGTTGCGCCAATTCTTATCAGGTTTACTCGCTTTAGCTGCTTTTATAGCTCTCAATGAAGCTTCATTGATATTTTTTAACTTTAAAATATTTGTGTAGGAAAATCCAATAGATTTCTTATAAATTCCTCTTACTCCTATTCCCTGATCAAAATTTTTAGCACTTCTAACAATCTGCCCTCGTTCAATATCTATTGAAGTACTATTGTTAGTACTTACATATGCTTCAGCTTCATCAGCACCGCTTCTTAAAGCAGAATCTACTGCCTTCTTCGCAAATTCGATAAGTTCTACTGCTTCATACTCCGCCACCAATTGTCACCTTCCCTACTCGAATATGTGGTCCTCCATCACATACGAATGCTGTCTGTCCCTTGCCACACCTTCCAGGCCATAATTCAAAATCTTTACCAACAGCTTCTACTTTGTGCAAAGTCTCGAGAGTATTTCCGCTAATTGAAGCGCTTCTAATGGGATCACCTAACTCACCTTTAATTATCTCATAAGCTTCTTGTATTCCGACCTGAAACGTCCCATCTAAATTTGCCTGACCACCGCGAAAACTTTTGAGATAATAACCAAAATTAATATTCTCAACTAACTCTTCAAAACTTTTATCTCCAGGTGCTAGGTAGGTATTCCGCATCCTGATTATAGGTTCAAAACGAAAATCTTCTGCACGTGCGTTACCTGTAGGTTTCGTATCCATTTTCTGGGCAGTTTCACGATTATGCATCAATCCTGTTAACTTTCCGTTCTCAATTAAGATTGTTTTTTGCGCTCTGACCCCTTCGTCATCATACACAAATGAACCAAAAGCTCCTTCAATAGTTCCATCATCGTAAACTGTGACAGCATCTGATGCAATTTTATTTCCTAACTTATCAAAAAGAACAGATCCAGACAATGTAAGATCAGCCTCTGCTAAATGACCCATAGCTTCATGAATGAAAACACCAACAACGTTGGGACCTATAACAGCAGGAAAAAATCCTCCTTTGGGAGGTTTAGCTCTCAACTGTTCAACAACCCTTTTTGCTACTATCTTTCCCAACTCTTCTGGAGTTTTCGTATCAAAAATCTCATAACCTGAAGTCGAACCAACTTCTTCACGTGCAGAAGCAAAGATGTTACCCATTTTTGCTGAGATTAGAATTCTAGACCATACATAAAGTCTATCTTGTTCTAAATACGTCCCATCGCTATTGACAAAATAGTTTTTTCCTGTAATATCTACATAGTTAACAGTACAACTTTTTATTCGATTATCGTACCCAAGAGCAGTTTTATCTATTCTTAAAGCATTGCCAATCTTTTCTTCAACAGACACGTTCCATGGATCTTTTTTGGGCGTGGAAGTTATGATTTTTTGAATTGTATCCACTGGAGCAAGCATGATAGGAGACTTTACTTTAAGACTTGTTGCTTTTGCTAATTTCACTGCATCAAGTACAGCATCGGTTAATAAATTATGTTCTAATTCCCCAAGAGATACGAAGCCCCAAGCACCATTAAATAAAACTCTAACCCCAGCACCTTGCTCAATCCCCTCTTTTGCTCCTTCGACTGTTCCATCTTTGGTAGTTAAAAGAGTCTTGAAGAGCTCTTGCGCCCGAATCTCTACATATTCAGCACCCAAACTCTTACCGTAATCAACGCTTTCGATTAGAAAATCCTTCAAAACTAACTTCAACACCGCATGTTATATGAGAATAAAATTGGATTCAATCTTAAACTTTATGTAATCACATAAAATCGATAATACTTTTTTGTTTAGGGTTAAGTTGCTTGATTACATTTTGATCATTCTCATCAAAGATTATCAGCTGACCATACACT
>JARRMA010000094.1:0-8973 GCA_037386505.1 Candidatus Bathyarchaeota archaeon | reverse complement strand
GGAAACCCCTATGATGAGGTAACGCAAAGGGTCTTAGATGACTATGAAAACTACAAATATTATTTTAGTATAGGATTCAACAATACTAGTGTGAAGCTGGGGGTAACTGATAGTCTTCTTTATGTAAGAGAGATTACAGGGTTCAATAAGATAGGTTATATAGCAGAAGATTTAGGTTGGACTAAAGGAATTTTGGAAGAATTGAATGTTTTTCTTCCAGAAAATGGTTTTGAGCTTGTATACAAAGGAAAGTTCCCAGTAGGTACTATGGATTTTTCAAGCTATTTTGCAGCCGCAGAAGCAGCAGGAGTTGAGGTAATGCTTCCCTTAATTGCCTTGGATGGTGGAATACCTTTCGTTAAGGAATATTATGATCGTCAATCTCCGATGCTTGTTTTTGGCGGAATTGATTTTCGGGCTTCTGATCCTAATGGTTGGGAATGGACAGATGGAAAATGTAATAATATGGATTTTGCAGAGTTTCCTACCACTACAGGTTATCCCTTTACATCTAAGACTTTGCAGACAAGAGACGCCTACAATAACAGATGGGGTGAAGCTATTACTATGGCTGCAGCTAATACATATGATGGAATCAAGTTTATTTTAGCTGATGCCATTATGCGAGCTGGAACTATTGAAACTGAAGCGGTAATTAAAGCGTTAGAGGGGACTAGTGTCGAAACGTCTAATGCGAGAAATTTTGTTTTCACTTCTTCTCATGCTTTGATGATGGGAACGGATGCCAACGATCCAAACGCCGATTATCCTATTGTTATGGGTTTTCAATGGCAAGACGGAGTTCAAGTGCCAGTTGATCCTAGAAAAATAATGGAAGAAGCAAACGCAACTATCACGTTTCCTGATTGGCCTGGACCATGGGATAATTTATCTTAAAACTATTTAGAATTTCATAAATTAGGTTAAGCAGATTGGATTTTTTATGTAATCTTGATTTCTCAACTTCTTTACTAAAATCGATTTCTTGCAATCTAATGGGTCACTGCTTTGGGTTATGTTGATTTCTCCATCAAACAGATTCATAACTGTCGTTGCTTGATCTAAAGGATGTTCTTTTGGATCCATAACTGCTAATAACGTAAATCCTTTAGCTCCCAGATCTGTTATTAACTCAGAAATCCATTTTCTAGTAGCTTTAGTTCCATAGTCTACGAGAACATCCGAAACAGTCCTTATACAGATCCTTTTATTTTTTGATTGATCTATTTTTCGGTAAGCTTTGGCCAGTGATATTGAGAGATTAGTCAGATCGGTTTTACTTCTAAGTCTGTAAATATTCGGTTGGTTTGGAACCATGGTTTTTGGTTTTGGATTACAAAAGAAAAGAATGAAGTTTGGATTTTCCAGGCTCTTAAGATTATTAGCTTCTGAAGAAATATAAAACACGATTTCGTCATTTTTGATTCCAGCTTCAAGGAAATTCTTAATGATACTTTCTCTTTCGTCACTCGGAGAACCAGTTAAAACAACTGCATATTCTCTTGGAATACCACCAAACATTAAGGAGTCAAGTTCATCTGTCCCAGTTGAGATTCTGTCGGGTAGAACCATTTGATTCACTTTTATCTTCAATGGTTTTAATTGTAACGAATTGTTTTGTCCCAACTCATCTAAATAATGTACTTTAGGATTAAGCTGGTATTCACCTTCTTTTGAAGGTTGAAGCGTTAACTTTACTTCTACAAATTTTAGTGGTTGAATCTGCTTTCCTTTCATTATAAGGGTTGTATCTTCTATTCTGTAGATTTCAGGTTTCTTAACCACCACAAAATCGGAGTGAACAAAATTTTCAACCCGTAATAATAAGGCGGGTTCTCTGCCAGCATTAACAAACTCAATAGAATAGCAAAACGATTCTCCAACCTTAACTTCTACTAATCCAGCAACTAAATTGGCTTGGACATTAGCATGCTCAAAGCTATCTAAACCTACTGATGACTCATTGGTTGTAGCTGGTGCAGAGAAAGAACTAGTACTTGAAGCGATCGTTGGAACTTTCATAACTTGACTCAAAGAGAAAGCTAATTCTTTTTCTTCTCTGACATTTGCTATGATTTCTTTGACATTTGCCGCTTTTTCAGGTTGTTTAGCCTTTGTAAAAGAGTCTATATCTACCTGAAGTAATTTTTCTACCATCTGATATTGTTTAGCTCTAATCTGTTGGTCTAATTCGCTTTCTGCTTTATTGATATAAAGGTAAGCATCAAATAATCGTAGAGTGGCGTTAGCATATTCTGAAGCATTATTAAATCCAGCTTGAAGATAGTCAGTACTTGCAATCTTAATAAAACCTTTAGCTCTACTATGATCTGCTAAATCTAAGCTTGTTTTATATTCTAAACCTGCAGCTAATCCTCTACAAAAATTACTATTTCCCAAAGCCCACAAACTTGCCTTTTTGGTATAACATAGATCTTTTGCTTGTTCAAATAGTTCTGCAGCCTCAAGATATGATTCAGAAGAAGATCTTTCTTCTGCAATAGCCATTTTTTCCCATGCTTGGCATAGAATTTCAACGTATTTTAGTTCCTTATGTTCTGCTTCATTTTCAATCTTTTCAGCAATAACTGAGATAATTTGTGCTGCTTTTACATAACTTACTGAACTATCTAAATATTTTCCGTCTCTATCCAAAAGTTTAGCTTCTTCCATTAAAATTCTAGCTTGACAATATTTATTTCTAATTTCTGAAGCTTTCAATATTCTTGTGATAAAATATTTTTCTTCTGTATTTGAATTTTCACCGATTTTGGTTTTTATGTATTTTTTCGTTTTTTGAAAATTCTCAATTGCTCTCTGAAATTTTTCTATCGATTCTTGAGGCTTTTCCATTCTGCTTAATTCTTCAGCGTTTTCTATTTCAGCTAAGGCATTGTAGTTTGCAAATAAATAATTCCAATTATCTAATTTTTTATGTAATACAGCTGCTTTTTCGTAGTTTATTCTTGCTTTGTAGTATTCTTCTCTTAAATGGTGATATTTTGCATTTTCAATTTCTGCCCAAGCCTGCATGTATACAGAAAGATTTAGGTAAAACTTTTTCAGTTTTGGCATTTTTTCAGAAGCTTTCAAGTAAGCTTTAGATGCAAAATCATAATTTTTAGCAGCTAATACACGTTTATTGAGTTGATCATTAATTTTTGCTTTTTGCCAGAATGATTCAGCCAAATTTGAGTGGTGTTTAGCTTTTTTGTAATTTTCTATCGAATTATCGTAGAGTTCAATTGCTTTGATAATTAATGTTTCTTTTTTTGTTAATGAATAAAGTTGATGTAGAATTCTTCCGAGCTGATATTGACGATGTCCATGAACTGCAACTATCCAATCCTGAGAATAATCCACATTAATTTTTTCAAGTAACTTTAGAGAGTTTTCGCTGGAAAAAATTGCAGAATCAAGTAATTCACTTTTCTTCACTCTATTTTCATTAATTTTAGCCAAAGCGATTTGAATTTGGGCTTTTTTCCTGTACAGAACGCTACGTACAGAATAAACCCGAGGAAAAAATCGTTCATATAAGCCGATAGCTTTTTCTCTGTAAATCAAAGCCTCTAAAAGATTATGTTTTTTATTTGAACTCGATAAAATCTTGGAGAGATTAAAAAAAGCTTCACTTAAAGAAATATATGTCCAACTTAAATTTTGGTAACCTTCTGGTACTAAGCTTAAATTTTCTTTTGCAGTTTTAATTATTTTTTCAAAAATAATCCTTCTTGCTTCTAGATTTGTTTCATAAGAAGCAAGATTATTTAAATCACCTGTAATAGAATTTCGTGATACAAAACGAAAAAATAGGAAATTACTTAAATCAGAGAATTTTTTGAATTTTTCATTGTATTTAAGAACTTTTTTTAAACTCTCTTTTTGTTTTTCTGGATCTTCTATTGCGGTTGATTGATTAAAAATGCGGTTTGCTTTCACAAACATTGTTATAGCTAATAGCAGATTATCCTTTGTAGTAATTCCTTGTTTGACTGCTTTATCATTATATTCTATTGATGATAAAAGATCGTTTTCATAAGCAAAAGTAATAAGACTCGCAGAGCTATATGACCATCCTAATAATAATGCATCACCAATGACTTGGGATAAATTTACAGCTTTCTTTGAATAGATTAAACTTTTTTTGCCAAATTCGTCTCTTTTATTAGGCATTAAATTAAAAAGAAGATAAATACCATAATACCAACTTGTCCAACAATATGACCTAGCCAACTCATATGAATTATTTTCTTTAGATAAAATTTTGATGGCTTTCTCTCCCAAATTTACATATTCTTCTGCCATTTTATTTACTTCTAAATAATCTGTTCCAAAAGAAAAACGATCATATGACGACAATTCAAGAAGATCATTATAGATTTTTCCAACATATTGTAGGTCTACCACTTTATCATAAGTTTTCAAATTATTAGTTTCAAGTTTCCACCATTCATTAAACATTTTTTTCTTCTTTTTAGGATCGCTTTCAAGCCATGATCTTAAAAAAAGGATCCAACCTTTGTTATGAAGTATTCTTGCTTTTTTATTTTGATCTCTAATTTTTTTAAAGAAATTAATTGCAACTTCATGTGCTTTGATAGCTTTATTTGCTCTAAATTTGTTTTGTTCAATTTGTTGTGCTTGCAGAGCTGCTCTGAAATAACAGAAAGCTATCTTTTCGTGAATTTCACCAGCTTTAAAAAAATTGTTGTTTTTTGAAAAAAGAATTGATGTTTTTTTGTAATAATCTACAGCTTGGAGCCATTCATACCTTTTTGTCATTTCTTTTGCTTTTTCTAATAAAGACTCCACTTTAGTATTCTGCAAGGGTATACACAGTCATTACTATTAAAGAACGATTGAAATAATTTTCCACTATCTAATGGGAAATATTATATCTATTTTCCGATAATACCTCCAATAACTGGGAAGGTTTGGTGTGTTTAATTCTAAAGCAGTAACAAAAGTTCAACAATAATTATCGTTGTTACATTAGGGGGTATAATTTATCTTTTAGCAGGAAATGAAGAACTAACTTCTGAAACCATCAAAATTGGAATATGCGCAGATCTCAATAATGTTGATGGAAAAGCTATTTTACGCGGTGCAATTTTGGCTGCTGAACAGATTAATGCTGAAGGAGGACTTCTTGGGAAAGATTTTGAGATTGTTTCTGAAGATGACGATAGTGAATCTGCAAATTTAGATATTACTATCGCGAGTAATGCCTTAACTCGATTGATAACTGTTGATAAAGCAGATTTTATATTAGCTGGTGGAGGTTTTCCAAACATTGCTTTTCAAGACATTTCAGCTGAACATAAAAAGATTCTTCTTTTACAGAGTTCTTCTCAAGAGGATTTAACTCAGCGGGTTTTGGATGATTATGGGAAATATAAATACTTCTTTAGATCAGGGATACCAAATTCAACATCTGCTATCGAGGGTACGGTAGAATCGGTACTCATTGCACGAGAACATACAGGATTTAACAAGGTTGCTGTTTTATATCATGATCTTCCAGGATTTGATGCTTGGTTTTCTACTGTAATTGAAACTTTAATTGAGAATGATTTTGAAGTGGTCTATGAAGATAATATTCCAATGGATATATTGGATTTTTCAAGCTATTTTGCCCATGCAGAGGCAGCTGGAGCTGAAATACTTTTCCCGCTTATTTTGGGATCAGCCGGAATTTCATTCGTTAATGAATAGTATGTTCGTCAATCACCCAGGATTATGTGGGGTGGTATTGGTGTTGGTTCAACGAATGATTTTTGGGAGTTGACAGAAGGAAAATGCGAATATATTTCAAATACCGGTTATCCAGTGGTTACAGGATATCCTTTAACTTCTAAAACTACCCAAACTCGGGAAGCATATCTTGAAAGATGGGGTGAAGACATAACAAGTTCTGCTGCAGCAGCATATGATACAATAAAGTACATTCTCTTTAATACAATAGAAAAAGCAGATACTATTGAAACAGAATCTGTTATTTCAGCTTTAGAAAATATTGATGTTGAAACTTCTTTGGCACGCCATTTTATTTTTACCCGCTCACACGATGTTTTTATTGGAAAAGCAGGACCAAATAGACCAACTGAGGATTATATGTTAGTAGCCGTATTTCAATGGCAAAACGGAGTCCAAGTACCAGTTTATCCTATAGAACTTATGCAAGAAGCGGGAGTATCCTATACTTTTCCTGATTGGCCTGGACCATGGAACAACATAGACTGAACTACGGGGAGGGCTGTTACTTCATGATGGTGATGATTCGAAAATCTTCCACAAAAATCCTCTTTATTATTAATTAAGTTAGGCAGATTGGGTTTTTGATATAATCTTGATTTCTAAGTTTCCAGCATGGTGAATCCTTTAGCGCCAAAATCTGTAATCAATTCTGAAATCCATCTTCTAGTTGCTTCTACTTTATGTGTAATCAAGACATCAGAAACAGTCTCAATACACATCCTCTTCCTCGTTGAAGAATCTAGATTTCTATAGGCTTTGGTTAATGAAATTGAAAGATTCGTTAGATCAGTTTTACTTCTAAGTTTGTAAACGTTTGGCGAATCTTGAATCTTAGTTTTTGATTTTGGATCACATAAAAACAAATTGAAATTAGGATTTTTTAGGAATTTTTCTAAATTATCTGCTTTAGTGGAAACGTAGAATACTGTTTCATCTTCTTTTGTTGCAGCTTCAAGGAAATTCTTAATTATATAATCTCTTTCGTCACTTGGTGATCCAGTTAAAACAACGGCATACTCGCTTGGAAAACCGCCAAATGTTAAGGCATCAAGTTCTGTTGTTCCAGTAGAAACTCTATCCGGAAGAAGTGGCTGTTTCACAGTAATTTCTAGGTTCTTTAGTTGTAATAATTTATTTTGACCCGATTCATCCAAATAATGAACCTTAGGATTAAATTGAAATATTCCTTTCTTTGAAGGTTGAAGAATCAAATTCACTTCTACGAGTTTCAATGGAGCGAGCTGCTTTCCCTTCATGTTAAGACAAGTATCTTCCAAACGATAAATTTCAGGCTTTTTAACAATAACAAAACTTTTAGGCAAAAAATCTTCAACTCGCATCAATAAGGCTGATTCTCTACCAGCATTTACAAACTCTACCGACAAACAAAATGATTCTCCAACCTTGACTTCTTTAACTTGAGTTACTAGATTCGCTTGAACATTTGCATGTTCAAAACCTTCTAAACCTACTGACACCTCACTACTTGGAGTAGGAGCTGAAAAGGATAGGGTACTTGAAGCCCCTATCGGTGCTTGCATAACTTGACTTAAAGAAAAAGCTAATGCTTTTTCCTCTCTAACATTGATCAAAATTTCCTGAACTTGGGTTGTCTTTTCTGGTTGTTTTGCTTTCAAAAAAGAATCGGCAGCAATCTGTAACAGTTGTTCACTAATTTGGTAATATTTTGTTTTTTTCTCAGGTTCAACTTCTCCTTCCGCATTCTTAATATATAAGTAAGCATCGAACAATCTTTGCGTAGCTTTTGCATATTCTGAAGCAAATTGAAAACCTGCTTTTGAATAATAGTCCGCAGCTTGATTTACATATTTATTAGCAATGGAATAGAATGATCTTTCGAGTGTGTTTTGGAATTTATTTTTTGCTGCCAATCCTTTGCAAAAACTACTGTTACCTAGTGTCCATAACCTAGTCCTATTGGTGGAGCCAAGTTCTTTTGCTTTTTCAAAAAGTTTTGCAGCTTCTAAATAATAATCAGACGAAGCTTGGTCTTCAGCCAATGCCATTTTTTGCCAAGCTTGACATAATATAACTAATAGAGAGAGTTCTTTCTTATCAGATTGACTTTCTAACTCTTCGATTATTGATTCAATTTTTTGGGCTGCATCATCATAATTCTTTGCACTCTGAAAATATTTTCCTTTTCTATCAAGAATCTTTGCTTCTTCTAATCTAATTCTTGCCTGACAGTATTTTTGTCTAAAATCTGAAGCTTTTAAAATTCTTATGATTAAACCTTTTTCTTCTGAATTCAAATTTTCTTCAATCTTAGGTTTGATATTATATTCTGTTTTTTTGAAATATTCAATTGCATCTTGAAAATTCTGTATTGCTTTTTGAGGATTTTCTATCCTGCTCATTTCTTCAGCTTGTTCTATCTTAGACCAGGCAAAATAATTGGAAGATAAATAATTCCAATTTTCCAGTTCTTCATGAAGCTTTCCAGCTCTCTGATAACTACTGCTTGCTTTGATGTAATCTTCTCTAGAATGATGATATTTTGCTTGCTCGATTTGAGTCCAAGCTTGCATATATTTAGAATGATTGAGATAGAACTCTTTGAGTTTTGGAAATTTATCCGAAGCTCTTAAATAAGCTCTTGAAGCTAGCTCATAATTCTTAGCAGCTGATAAATGATCATTTAACAGATTTTGGATTTTTCCTTTCTGCCAATAACATTCTGCTAAGTTTGAATCATGTTCTGTTTTTTCATAATTTTTTATTGCTGTATTAAAAACATCTATAGCGCTATTAAGTAAAGTTTGTTTCTTGGTTAACGAATATAGCTTATGTAGTATTCTTCCAACCTGATAATTATTGTTTCCATGACGAAGAATACTCCATTCTTGTAATAAATCTTCTTTATTCTTTTCAAGGCCATTTATACAGGTATTTATTGATAATTCAGCAGCTTTAATCAGAATATTTTTCTTTTTGTTATTATCCGCAAGTTCCGCTAGAGTTATTTGTATCTGAGATTTTTCTCGATAACGCTCATTAATAGTATAAAATTTTGAGGAAAAGAATTTTTTACCAATTCTAATAGCTTTTTCTTTGTAACTCAAAGATTCTATAAGAATTCGTTCTTTTTCCTTAATACTGGTTATAGTCTCAGCAAGCCGATACAAACCAATGCTTAAAGAGTGAAATGTTGATGCCGAAAACTGATACCATTCTGGAGAATGTTGTAGA
>JARRMA010000093.1:0-6747 GCA_037386505.1 Candidatus Bathyarchaeota archaeon | reverse complement strand
ATTCTGGTTCATGGGAAGCCAGTTTGAAGCCTGGCTCGGATTGCCCAATTCAGTATCTAATGTAGCCATAGTTTCTGTAACTGCAGTTCTAATAATGTTCGGCCTAAACCTACTTGACCTCAAAGATTTACAATCAATCCAATGGGAACTAATATTTCTAGTCGGAGGCGGAATTCTATTAGGCGAAGCAATGATTGCATCCGGTGCAGCCAGCGGCATAAGTAGCGCCATAGCATCTATGCACGGTTCAACTCCCACAATAGTAATAATAGCCGTTTTAAGCCTGATTTCGCTTCTCTTAACGAATTTTATTTCAAACAGCGCAACCGCCGCAATTTTAATTCCGATAGCAATTGAAACTGCAAACATTTTGGAAATGACATCAGTTCCTTTTGTAATGACAGTAGCTCTAACAGCAACCATAGCATTCATAACACCCGTAGGAGTACCCTCTACAGCACTAATCTACTCAACAGGAATTATTCCAAGAAATAGACTTATTAAAACAGGAATTTTGGCTGCAATACCAGCATTGTTGATAGTTCTTGCTGTAATTTACATCTTTCCAGTTCCATAGAAAAATCGCCTTAATAAAAACTGAAAAATCTTAAGTAAAACTAGAACACAAAATGGTTTTGCAACCATGTTAATTCAAACAATAAAATCAGAAATAGTTTCACATCTTTCATACATAATAGGTAACAACAATGAAGCAGCAGTAATCGACCCAAGAAGAGACTGCAAAATCTATGAAAAAATTGCCAAAAACTGGGGAGCAAAAATAAAGTACGTTTTTGAAACACATAGAAACGAAGACTACGTCACCGGCTCTTTAGAATTAGAAAAGCTTACAGGGGCTACAATATTTCATGGTCTTGGACTATCTTGGGGATTCGGCAAAACCATCCAAGACAATCAAGAAATCAAGGTAGGGTCACTAAAAATTAAAGCACTGCATACTCCTGGGCACTCTCCAGATAGCACAAGTTATGTGTTGTACGACTTAGAAAGTGGAGAAGAACCGGTATTGGTATTCACCGGAGACACACTTTTCGTAGGAGACGTAGGCAGAACAGATTTTCTTGGAGAAAAAATGACTCCTTTAATGTCGGAAAAATTGTATTACAGTATTACTGAGAAACTTTTCTCCTTAGGTGACGGAGTAATAGTGTGTCCAGCTCATGGTTCAGGGTCAGTATGTGGTGGCAATATACGACAAAGAGAAATAAGCACAATTGGAATTGAAAAGAAAACAAACCCAATGCTAAACTTGAGCAAAAATCATTTTATTAAAGAAAAAATAACGGAACAGCACCAAACTCCACCCTATTTCAAGCAAATGGAGAATTACAATCTTAATGGTCCCCCAATATTAGGTGAAATACCTACCCCACATCCTTTAACTCCTTCAGAATTTAAGAAAACTGCTGAGAACGCTTATATTATTGATACAAGAACTCCAGCGGCTTTTGGAGCAGCTCACATAAAGGATTCTTTTAGTTTAACTCCTAAAAGGCTACTAAATGTAGGCTGGGTTGCAGACTACAACAAACCAATTTTGCTAGTTGTTGAAGATTTACATGCATTGGACTTTGCAGCAGATAATTTGTTCAGACTTGGATTATGACGGACACATCGAAGGAGCAATTCGGATTTATCTTGGGCACCTTCCGAAACATACAGATGAAATTCCAAGGGATAAATCAATAGTTGTTATTTGTAAAACAGGGAACCGATCCAGCTTTGGAGCAAGCATATTGCTTAGGGCAGGATTTGATAAAGTCTATAACTGTTTAGGTGGCATAGAAGCATGGACCAAAGCTGGTTTCAAATTAACCAAATCATAAAACAGAGCAGTTGAAAAACCTTAAATTAATAATCAAACATCAAAGATATTCATGTTTCCTCTTGGAATTGAACCATATTTAGTGGGCGGAATAATAGTTGGAATTGGAGTGGCACTAATTTACCTAATAACTGGGTTACATGCAACTCAAAGCAGTTTTTTTACGACAACATTATCTTGGTTATCTAAAAGAAAAAGTTTACAGAAAGATTCGAACATAAAAGAAAGGGGATGGAGACTAACTTTAGCTATAGGTCTTGTTATCGGAGCATTGATTCACACTTTTATACTTTCACCAACAGGATTTTGGACAACTTCGGTTCAATTATGGCGATTAATTCTGGGTGGATTACTAGTAGGATTTGGAACAAGATTGTCCAGCGGATGCACTTCAGGTCATGGAATAAGTGGCTTAGCATCACTTTCTAAAACATCTCTATATTCTGTGATCGTTTTCATGGGCGTTGCCATCATTACTGCGAGCATTGTCAATATGTTTGGGATTTCACCATGAACAAAAGAAATATAGTCGTACTAATTGGTGGCATACTATTTGGATTCGGTTTATCATACAGTGGAATGACCAAACAAGAAATTGTCCTAAGTTTCCTAAAATTAGAAGATTTGGGGTTAATATTCGTTTTAGGCGGAGCAGCATTAGTAACAGGCTTTGCAATAAACGTATTAGCAAAATACCAAAAAAAGCCAGTTCTTGGTGGTGAATTCAAACCAAGACGCAGGATTCTGTCATGGAAAACAATAATCGGTGCAGCCATATTTGGAATCGGTTGGGGAATTTCGGGTCAATGTCCAGGTTCGGCAGTAGCAAGTCTAGGCACAGGCAATTTACCAGTTTTACTCGGAATTTTTGCAATGTTTATTGGGGCCTACTCAAAAGAGCTTATAGAGTCCTAAAATTCCAATGAGAGATTAATTCAATAAAGATATAAAACTTGGAAACTGTCCACTTTACCAAATAAAGCAACCAGTGTCAAGTTCAATATTACATATAGTTAGGTAGCGGGGGGATTTGTACAGTAGATCAATCGAGATATTGACCCCTATTATTTTTCCAACAATCTCCTTTTTTAATAAGAATTTAATTGATTAGCTCCCAAGTATTTTATGGTGAGACAATTGGGTTTAGAAAAGTTACAAATCAAATTTTTGCCAGGTATAGATTCAACGGGACCAATTGATAATAGGCGCTATACTCTTACCCATTCAGATTTTTCAGGTGATTTGTTTCTCTCTATTGGATTAGAGTTTGATAAACAAGCGATTTCAGGGTTGTATACGCGACTAATGAGAGACGGAATTCTAGCTGAATGGCTAAAACAAGAAGAGAGTTTTTCACTTCATGTATATTGTCATGTCAGTGGAGGAATCATTCTGGGTACTGCTGGTTGGCGCTATTCAATTTTTAAACGTGAATTACCGCTTGTATTGAAATGTATTTGCAATGGAGATACCGAACTTTTTGATAAAGATCCAAACTTGAAGAATAGCATTATTCTTGTTCATTTCAAATCTAAAAACAAAAAATATAACAAAGTCGAAAGATGGGGAACCCCTAAAGATTATTTGATAAAAAATGAAAGCTAAAGCAGTTGCAGATTAATCTTTCCAGAAATCTTTTCCGTCACAATAGGCTGTCATTAAATCAATATCTGCAAGTTCTTTTGGATAGGGCTCAAAAAAAGTTTGACTCAACAGGTAATTATCTTGAAATCGTATTAGCCACGAGTTAAAAATTCCTCTAAGAACACTCAGGGGTATTACTCCTGATTTATAATCGTCAAATGACTTCAAGAAAAACTGTTTCTCCTCCCCTGAAAGACTCTGAAAAATAGCCCATGCTGTTCATTAGAACATTAATTTGAGAACCACATCTAGGTGCCCGTTTTAACGCGTTTAAAAGATGTTCTTCATAATCAATAATCAAGTTGTCTATACTGTATTGGTCTCTTTTTGCTACAATTCTTCCCAGAATCCTCATTTCTTTCTCATTATATGCCTTGAGTAGCAATTTATTTTCAGAGTGAAACTTCACAATTGCTTTGTATGATTTTAATTTCTTTGTTTCCCTGAAGCCAGCTAAAGTGTAAAGTTTTGTGAGAAAATGGCTTTTTATGTTTGGATTTCGAAGTCGGCCTTCGTCTTCTGTAGCTAGGTGAGAAAACCGTTCTAAAACTGCCTTCCAAAAAACCCGGGACCTTTTCCCTTTATTGCAGCTCCATGTTTTATGCTAGTGTACCTTTTCGCATCCATTATTGCGCTGGTTGGTGATCGACCTTTCAATATGAAGCCGTCTACCTCAGGCAGAGAGTCTAAAAAGGAATTAACGAATTTTTCCATTTTTTCAGTGAAATCAAACCATGTTTTTTGTTGAATAAGTCTCATTTTATCTTCATTCATTACTATTCACAATGCGTCTGCGCGCGCATGTAAAGTGGAGATTTAGATTCTATGTTTTAGCAATCATATTTTTTAGATTCTTTAGATCAGTAGACTTCCTATTGATAATGTTACAAATAGTGTTAATGACGTTATGTTTAACATGACTTGTTTTGTAAGTGATTCTTGGTTGTTTCTGTCTTTAATTATTGAAATTAATGATGCAAACAAGGGTAGTATTGAAAATGTAATGAAGGGAGCCCAGTCAATTGTAGAATATGCAATTTTTAGAGTAGCCATCATTATGAAATATATTGTTGCTGTTAGGGTTGCCAAGAAAGCGATTTGTTTTGCAGGTTTTTCCCCATATTTTACTACGAGGGTTTTTTTGTTTGCAAGTTTGTCAGATTTCTTGTCTGGTAGTTCAACTGTTATAATAAAAAATAGTCCATAAATTGTTAGCGGTATCCCGAATATGAAAAAGTTGTTGTCGAGTTGTCCTTGAGCTACGAAGTATCCCATTCCTGTCATGAATAGTCCAACTCCTAGCATTGTGGCAATTTCTCCAAGTCCTCTGTAGGAGAGTTTTATTGGGTTTGCAGAGTAAAAGTAGCCTAACAGTCCACCAGTTACTACAAAAATTGTGAACAATATAGTGTAGTTGTATGTTATTGTGAAAATTATATTTGTTATGAGTGAAGTTAGTAAAAGTGCAATTGCTATGTTAAGTGTTGTTTTTTGCAGTTCGGGGTATTTATCTAATACTTTGCTTCCTCCTGAAAAGGGTGTTTGGTATGAATTTTTATCTGCTTGTTGGTCAAAGTAGTTATTGCTAAAGGATACTGAAAGGTGGGCTGTTCCAAATACAATGTATCCAAACATGAATTTTGTTAAATTGTGTTGTGTTCCGGCTTGTATTGCTATTAGGTATCCTAGTAAATAAAGCAAAAAACCTAAAACTAGGAAATGTAACCGAGCAAGACTAAGAATCAATTTCATTCTTAATAATTTTAAGTGAATTGTGCTCTTTTTTTCCATCAGCAACTGTTCCTCAGCCTATATATACAGTCTAATTATTAGCTTTTTCAGATACGTTTGGCCCCTCGCGCACGCACTAGATTTATAAATAAATATTGTTCTATCCTAAAATATGAGCTTTTATCTCTGGTTGAATGTAATAATACTTGCATTTCCACTAATTTTTTCCTTTGAAAGAAGATGGATTAATTTTTACAAAAAACTGAAGCCACTTCTAGCTTCATTGGTTATTGTTGGAATATTTTTCATTGCCTGGGATATATTTGCGACTTCAAGAGGTCATTGGTCATTTAATCCTAGTTATGTAAATAACATTAAATTGCTAGGTCTTCCATTAGAAGAAATCCTATTTTTTGTTACAGTTCCTTATAGTTGCCTTTTCGTTTATGAATCAGTTCTCCACTTTCTTGGAGACAAAAAACTGTTTTCCCCAAGAAAATGGCTTTTTACAATCGCTGGTATCTTATTCATGTTTTGTGCCTTTGTTTTTTACATCAACGAGTACACATTTTTAGCAATATTTTCTGTCGGTGTTTCGGTTCTATTTGTTTCTCTAGTAAATGCGGAGCTGTTTTCTTCACGAGCATACTGGATATACACTATATTGACTCTTCTACTCTTCTTGATATTCAACTACATTCTAACTTCTTTCCCAGTAGTACAATATTCTTACACTGCAATCTCAGGTTTGCGTGTAACAACAATTCCAATAGAAGATTTCTTGTTCAACTTTTCCATGCTAACTAACTATCTCACAATTTACCTTTGGGCTTCAAAAAAGCTGAAAATAGATGGTGCTAGGTCTATTTAAACAACTTTCACCTATTTTTTGATATCAGTCCTGCTGTTACTATTCCTGATATATAGATTGTGGGGAGTCCACTTCCAGGATGTGTTCCTCCTCCAACCAAATACAGATTCTTCAGTTCTCCACATCTGTTATGAGGCCGGAAATAAAGCATCTGCGAGAGATTATGTGCGAGGTTGAAAGTTGCGCCAATATAGACATTGTAATCCTTTTCCCAATGTTTAGGTGTAATTGTTTTTTCAACTTCTATGTGGTCTCGGATATCATTCATTTGAGAGCGTTCTTCAACTTTGTCAAGAACTTTCTCTTTGTAATCTTTTTCTTTGATATCCCAGTTAATGTTACTTCTGTTATTTGGAACTGGAACCAGTATGTACACGGCAGATTTTCCTGTTGGAGCCAAACTTTCATCAGTAACAGATGCGTTTTGAACGTAAAAAGAGAAATCGTCGGAAAGTCTCCCTTCTCCAATTTCTTCAATATTTTGGCGATAATTTTTTGCAAAGAATATGCTGTGATGCGGGGCAGAATATTTCTTGTCTACACCCAAATAAAGCATGAAAGTTGAACAGGAAAATTTTTTCTTTTCAAGTTTTTCTGGAGAATACTTCTTAACATCATTAGGTTTAAACAGATTAGTCATCGCGTAACCAAAATC
>JARRMA010000092.1:0-5208 GCA_037386505.1 Candidatus Bathyarchaeota archaeon | reverse complement strand
GTCCATCATTAATTATCAATTCACAGTTTTCTTTCTCTGCAACCTTTTTAGCATTCTTTCTAACTAATGATACAAGTTTACCTGAGTTCTCCTCACCAGGATTCAACAAAGCATGTGACATAATTCCATATGCAGTCTTAGAGATGAAAGCATATCCCGAAACCCTTTTTTCAAGTTCTATCGCTGCTCCAGGACAAATGTATTTGCAGACCCCACAACCCTCACAGAGAACAGGATCTACAACCAGTTTTTCTATAGCACCAAATCGGCAATGCTCTTCACATTTTCCACATTGAACACAAAATTCTTTGTTCAACACAGCAATTCTGGAGGCTTTAAATTCCTGTTTTTCCATCACTTCAGGTTTTAGCAACATATGAAGATCTGGTGCATCCACATCGCAGTCAGTTAACACAGCTTTTTTGGCTAATACTGCAAGAGAAGCCGTAACGCTTGTTTTCCCTGTTCCACCTTTTCCACTTAATACGGTAATTTCTTTAACCATCAGCTGCACCTCTTCACTTCATCCCAAACATTCAGGAACTTCTCTTTCCACTCAGGCATCTCCGCAACGAATGGTACTCCACGGGAATAAAGTTCTGCAATTTTCTTGCTAAACGGAATCTCCAACAAAAGTGGAATTCTCTCTTTTTCACAATATTCGTAAACCTTCCTGTCACCAAGCCCTGCCCGATTAATTATAACTCCCATAGGAACTCTAAGATCTTTTAAAACCTGAACAGTAATATTCAGATCATGCAAACCAAACGGAGTTGGTTCTGTTACAAGTATACAGTAATTAGTTTTGTTGACTGATGCAACCAAAGAGCAGGCAGTGCCCGGTGGGGCATCTATAATTACATTTTTATCGCATTTAATTTGGTTTTTGACAGCCCTTATAAGAGGAACAGCCATAGCTTCACCAACATTCAGTTCGCCATAAACAATCTCAATACTATTTGCTTCTCCATTGTTGATGACACCTATCTGTCTTTTCTTTTCAGTTATTGCTTTTTTTGGACAGACTAGTTCGCAACCACCGCAACTGTGACATAATTCTGGAAAAACCATAACAGTTTTTGGTGCCACAAATAAGGCGTTGTAAGCACAAAACTTGGAACATTTTCCACAGTAATTACATATCTCCTCTGAAATTACAGGAACCTTCGTGAATACTTGTTTTGAATTATTGATTTTAGGATGCAATAAAATATGAGAATTTGGTTCTTCGACATCGCAATCAAGAAGTTGTACGTTTTCTATAGAGAGCGCCATATTAACTGCAACAGTTGTCTTTCCTGTACCACCTTTTCCACTTGCAACAGTTAAGATCAAATTAAAGTCTCCTTTTTCATTTAGGATTTTTAGTATCTTCGTATTTTTTAATGGCCTTACATAATGTTGTTAAAACAAGTGTTGCGCAGTGGCATTCATCGCCTGGCAAACCACCCAACTTTTCTATTATATCTTCCGCCGTCATTCCCTCTGCCTCTCGTAATGTTTTTCCTTTTACCATATCAGTCACTATTGATCCACAGGCAGCAGATGCAGGACAACCTAAATATTGAAATTTTGAATCTTCTATTACATTTTTAATATTAATTTTCAGGTAAATTTTGCAAGTGTCACCACAGGGACCTGTATAAGACTGCACCACATCAGCAGCTTCTATTGCACCAACATTAATTTTGTTAATATAAAGCTCGATGGCTTTCTTTGAATACCCAGAATTTTCCAGAAGTGTTATCTTTTCTTCAGTTAGTTGATCAGACATTTTTTCCGCTCTAAGAACGAAATCACATACCTTCTTTTAGTGATGATGAGATTGATGACAACCTTGTGTTAATTCCTGAAGTTCATTACTGTTATATGCATTAATTACTCCTCTAACAGTATTAGCTTCAGTTCTTAAAACAGCAACGCCCATATCTTGAAACATTCTTAGCGCTTTTGAGCCTAAACCATATGTTACTAATGCTTTAGGCTTAAATTGGAAAATTCTTTCAGGTGGAAGACCTACACCACCAAAATGTTCACTTGTATTAGCGATGGTCTCTTCGCCAATAACCTTACCGTTTTCATTTAAATCGATGATTGCGTAGAAAGGTGCTCTTCCAAAATGCTCAGAAAGACGAGCATCGATACCTTTTTCATCTGAAACCGGAACAACAATTCTTACATTCATTTCACTAACACACCTCCTTATTATCAATTTTTTAAAAAATTACCGCTTTCTCGTCTGACCTTTTCCAATTCCGAAATGACCACCAACAGTTGGATTGGTTGTTTCTTGAAGTTGACCATTTTTGTATTTTTCAACAGCGACTCTAATACTGCCTGAAACCCCAGTTATGAGCTTAATTCCGGCAGCGGATAGAACATTAAATGCATTAGGCCCAATATTACCAGTAATAACAACTTTTACTCCCATGTTCACAACCGTTTGAGATGCTTGAATTCCAGCACCATGGGCTGCATTAATAGAATCATTCAAAATTGCGTTATAATCCATAGTCTCTGTTTCGACAATCAAAAAGTATGGGCACCTGCCGAATCTTGAATCCACAATAGCATCAATATTATCCGAAGAGGCTGACACACAGATTTTCATTTTTAATCATTTTTCTCCTATTCTAGTTTTAATTTTGCTTTGTTTTTTTATTCTCCAAAAAATCTTCTACTTTTTTAACAATTTCTTCAAAGGCTTTAGCCGAGGCTGAGTCCGCATTTTTCGCTATAAAGGAAATACCTTCGTCTGCTTCTTCACAAATTTTGGGATCCATCGGGATTTGCCCTAAAAATGGAACATCTAATTCTTCTGCTATTCTTTTTCCGCCACCGGTACCAAGGATGTTTATTTGTTCATCACATTTTGGGCACTTAAACCAGCTCATGTTCTCCACTATACCTATAATGGGGATTCTCATTTGCCTAGAAAAACTCACGGCCTTCTTTACTACGTCCTCAGAAACCTTTGAAGGTATAGTAACAATAATTGTACCATCCATTTCTGGAATCAGTTGCATAACACTTAGAGACTCATCGCCAGTGCCAGGAGGAGCATCGATAAAAAGAAAATCAAGTTCACCCCACATAAAGTCTGATAGGAACTGTCTAATCGCTTGCATTTTTAATGGACCACGCCAGATTACTGGTGTTTCTTGACTTTGTACTAGGAAGTCCATAGATACAACCTTGATTCCTTCTGGACCAGTTACGGGTAAAGCCCCCAGAGGTGTAATCTGACATTTCTTTCCCTTCACACCAAGTAGTTTTGGTATACACGGTCCATGGATGTCAATATCAAGTACTCCAACACGGTTTTTGTATCCATGCAACGCAAAAGCCATTGCCAGATTTGCTGCCATTGTACTTTTACCAACACCACCCTTTCCACTGATTACAGCGATCTTATGTTTGATGCGATTCATGTTCTTCTTGAGTTTCTGATCCTTTTCAGCAAAATCACCAATTTTGTTTTCAGCAACAGTTTGTTTCTCCATCTTAATCACTTATTAAACTATTAAGCCTTGTATTGTTTACAAATCAAAACATTTAATAAACTTTTCGTTTATTAAACTAACTATTGATTTACAATGGATAACCTTGATTGGAAATTAATCAAACAACTGCGGTCTGATGGAAGAAAAACATTCAAAGAACTTGGCGAAACAATTGGTTTTACAAGTCTTGGTGCTAAAAAAAGAGTTGATAAACTGCTTGAAAAAGGAATAATTCACATCTCAGCCCTAGTAAACACAGAAGCACTAGATCTACGCCTAGCACTAATTCTATTAGAGATTGAAACTGCAGATACGATGAGAAAAATTATGGAACGTTATAGTAAATGTCCCAGAGTCATCTACTTCTTCACAAGTATGGGGGGATATAATCTTATTGCGTTAGTGATGGCTGAGGACCAGACAACACTTGAGAGTGAATGCTTAGAAAAGTGCGCATTAAGAAGCGGTGAAGGAATACGAAGATCCGAGGTTTATCTCATAGGAAAATCCATAATTTCCCATTCTTACCACTTAATACTGAAGTCTTACGCACCAAGACTGACACCACCCCCTGCGGCGTACAGTGTAGTGATTGTCTATCATTTCAAGATCAGAAATGTGTAGGTTGCCCAACACTAAGCTATTATAGAGGCCCACTTTAAAATTAAATGAACTTAAATTCCAAAATTTTTATTTTCTGACATAATGAAACACAGTATACACAAACAATAAAAAATAAAGTATACAACGAATTTTAACATAATTTTCTAAATTAACCCAAAAAGAGATACTAATAATCCAGCTTTATTCAAATCTTTTCCTAGTAGTATTTAGGGATATTTTTCTGAGGGACTGCTATGTATTGATTCTACGTTATGATTGTTGTTCCATATTTTATTAAGTAAATTTGGGAACTATGAATTTGCTTTCAGGAAATCCAATATTTCAGGGGTCACTTTTTCGGGCATTTCGGTTTGAGGATAGTGCCCTGCACTTTCTACTATCAGCAGTTTAGCCGAAAGTTTGTTGGCAATAAGTTTTGCCTCAGCTTTTGGGTCAGACCAATCAGGATCTTTTGTACCTACAATAACCAGTGTTGGTGTTTTAACCTGATTCAAACGATTCTCTATAGATTCTTTTGAGGATGACCCAAGTGCCATAGCAGCGTCAAACCTGC
The DNA here is from genome assembly GCA_037386505.1 of Candidatus Bathyarchaeota archaeon. Taxonomy (GTDB): domain Archaea; phylum Thermoproteota; class Bathyarchaeia; order Bathyarchaeales; family Bathyarchaeaceae; genus Bathyarchaeum. The sequence continues at coordinate 528 of JARRMA010000092.1, read as the reverse complement.
CATCTTCTTTCAGATTGGCCTTTAATTTAATTATATATTCATTGAAATCATCTGGTTTTTTGGTAGGATAAAGAGATTTGAAATAGGAAAGCCAAGCCGAAACCTTCCATGGACCATGAAGCAAGATAGCTAGCGACAATTTTCTAACCAAGCTTAATTTTTCATTTCGTAAAAAAGCACTAATAAGAATTAGAGACTTCACAACCTCGGGCTGTTCCAGTGCTAGCCAAACAGCAGATGCAGGAGAAAAAGAGTTAGCGATGATATTCACTGGACTAATTTTTAGGTACTGGATTAGTTTAAGTATATCCTGTCCGACAGCTGGAACTGAATATTCGGACCAGAAAGCGCTTGATTCACCCTGCCCACGTAAGTCTACGGTAACCACTCTATAACCCCTCTTCATCAACTCTGGCGCTAGGAAACGGTATTCACTACGCAGATCAGCCATTCCTGGAAGCATAAGCACTGGTTTACCGTTTCCTCCAGAATCATCATATGCCAACGAACCTTCTGGTCTTTCAAAAA
>JARRMA010000091.1:0-8228 GCA_037386505.1 Candidatus Bathyarchaeota archaeon | reverse complement strand
GATTATGGAACTACAGCATTCGATCTAACATCCGTCAGTACAGCCATTAATCGATTGATAACCCACGAAAAAGTGGATTTTGTTATTGGAGGAATCGTAGATGACGATAACAGGATAATCCAAGAAGCTATAGCTGAACATAAGAAAATTTTCATAAGTGTTTCTGCACCAGGCGAGCAACTAACTGAACAGGTTCTAAACGATTATGAAAAATACAAATATTTTTTCAAGGTAAGTCCCCCAAATGCAACAGCCGTAGCAATTACTGCAGCCGATAGCTTTGTAGCTCTGAGGGAATATACTGGTTTTAATAAAATAGGATATTTAGCAATGGATGTATCAGTATGGCAAGACACCATACAACTAGTTGAAAGTTTACCTGAGCTTCACGGTTTCGAACTTGTGTACAATAATAAGTTTCCTCCTACAGCAATAGATTTCTCTAGCTATTTTGCTGCAGCTGAAGCTGCTGGAGTAGAAATATTAGTTCCCATGATGTATGGAGAACAAGGTACAATTTTTATTAAAGAATGGTATGACCGTCAATCACCGATGGTAATTTGGGGTTATAACTTTGCTTCACCAGAACCCACATTTTGGGAAAGCACTGAGGGTAAATGTGCCCACGAAACTGTAACTGCTGACGCTTTGAGTGTAGGGTATCCTGTTTCAAGTAAATCTCTTCCATTCTTAGATGAATATAATGAAAGGTGGGGTGAAGTACCAAATTATCTTGCATCTGGAGCTTATGATATAATTCGTTTCATTTTGCCTGACACATTAGCAAGAGCTGGAACCCTCAAAACTAAGGAGGTTATCAAAGCCTTGGAAGAAGTTGACATTGAAACACCTACTGCGCCAAGGTTTGTGTTCACATCTTCTCACGATGTTATGTATGGGTCTGGATATAATGAGCTTTACTTTTTCCAATGGCAAGCAGACGGAACAAGAGTCCCAGTTTATCCTCGGGAATTAAAAGAGAAGGAAGGAGCAACTTACACTTTTCCCGATTGGCCAGGACCATGGAACAACATTAGCTAATAAAATAAAAATAAACTTTAGAAATCAAATAAACAAATTGGATTTTTGATAAAATCCTGATTTTTAAGTTTTTTAACTAATATTGACTTTTTACATTCTAATGGATCCTTACTTTGAAATATGCTAATTTCTCCATCAAAAAGGTTAATGACTGCTTTAGATTGATCTAGAGGATGCATTTCCGGATCTATTATTGCTAACATTGTGAACCCTTTGGAGCCTAAATCTGTAATTAACTCAGAAATCCATCTTCTGGTAGCTTCTGCTTTTTGTGAAATCAAAACATCAGAAATAATATCTATGCAAAATCGTTTCTTTTTAGAAACGTCAATATTTCTGAAAGCTTTGGTAAGAGATATTGAAAGATTGGTTAAGTTGGTTTTACTTCCCAATTTAAAGACATTAGGCAGATCAGGAACCTTCGTTTTTGGCTTTGGATTACACAAAAATAAAATAAAGTTTGGATTCTCTAGCAGATTCTCTAAGCCATCAGCTTCTGTAGAAATGAAGAAAACAATTTCTTCTTCTCTGATTCCTGTATTTAGAAAATTCTTGATTATATGATCCCTGTCATCGCTTGGAGATCCAGTTAAAACGACTGCATAACCTTCAGGTATACCTCCAAACAATAATTGATCAATGACTTCAGAACCTGTAGGCACTCTTCCAGGTAAAACTTTAAAACTAGGTTTTGCCTGCTGAACATTTACAGTGATTGACTTAGGTGAACTGATTCTAATATTCCCTAAATCATCAATGTACGTTATTTTAGGACAAAACTTGAAAGTGCCAACTTTAATGGGTTTAAACTTGAGTTTCACTGTCTTAATTTGAAAAGGAGCGATCTCTGTTTTTTCCATTTCAAGATTATCTACATTAAATATCCATGAGGAGGGCAGTTCTGTGAAATTAATTTCTTTATTAGGTATTAAGTCTTCAATTTTAATTATCGAACACGAACTCTTTGAGATATTAACTAAATCAAGGCGTAGTTCTACTTCTTCATCTACTTCAATTTTTCTTTGCACCATCAAATCTATGTGCAAATAAGTATGAACAAAATTCTTTCTAGATTCATTTATACCTTTTTTGATTAATTCTCGTTGAATTTTGGCTTCATCAGAACGTCCCTGTAAATCAAGAGCCCAAACATAATGATCCCTAATCTGGAATTCAACAATTCTCAAAAATTTCCAATATTTTGTTTTAGACATTTCTAGTGCTTCAAGGTATTTTTGATCCGCTTTTTTCCATTGTTTTTTGGTGGTAAACATAACCGCTTCAGTATGTGCTATTAAGAGAGCATTTCTCGAATTCGAAAGAACCTCAGAAGGCATCTCCATTAGTATATCAAAATAATAGTTTGCTTGTTTTAAATCTCCAATTCTTGCATATTGTCTTACAAGCCCAGCATAGATTTCAGTTCGAAGCCTCTGAGTATCAGTTTTATGGGAATAATCCAAAGATTTAAGACGCCAAAAAATTGCTCTCTTAAAAAGACCTCTGCCTTCAAATCCATTACTAATATTCATAGTTGCTTGCGCTAAGAGTTCAAAATCACCTATCTGTTTTGCCATTTGTAAAATATGTTCGAAGTTAGCGGCAAATTCTAAAACGGTTCCCAAAAAAAGAACCCCATAAAATAAATTTTTAAAATTATCAGCTTCTAATTCTCTTCTGACATCCCCCAATTCATGAAGCAATGCAACCGACTGTATTAGTTCTCCCAAACCTTTCTTGGGATGAAGACCGCTCATAATTCTAGTTGCACCAGTTACCATGAGAAGTTCAGCAATATCTGGAAGAGAATATTCCTCTTGAAAAACCTGTAAAGCATCCTCATGATATTTTAAAGCCACTTTAGGATCTAACCCTAAAAGTGATGCTCCTTTATATCTAATAATTCGAGCCATTTCTAGACGATTTGAAGTCACGAACTTTTCAGCTCTTTTAATTAATTCCATTAAACGTGATCTATCATATTCTATTAACCAAAGTGCATCCATCTGTTTTCTAAAAGCTCGCAGTTTGTCAGAACCTGTTACTAAATTCCCAAGTCTTTCAAATGTTTTTGCAGCATCTTCAAAGAGACAGTTTGCATAATAAGCATCTCCTAATCCTTCCAATGCAACTTTTCTTTCACCAGAATACCGATTATTTTCACCAACTGTTTGTAGTACATATTTAAAATGAATTATAGCTTCTTTATTACTGAATTTTGATAGAGCTTCTTGTCCAGCTTGAAGTGTATATTTCACTGATTTCTCTTTATTCCCAGCCTGAGAATAGTGATAAGCCAAATCATCAAATGAAATGTCCTTAGAATTTGGTTTTGAATTCTCCATGTGTTCAGCGATTTTTTCATGGTATCCTCGTCTTAATGGAAGAGAAATCTCTTCGTAAAGTGTTTCACGAGATTTTTCATGATCGAACCTGTAGGAATCACCTTCACAAATAATTAATGAAGAAGATTGTTCAATTACGTTTAGCGTTTCAAGCAAATCTAAGTATTTGTAATTTAACACAACCGCAAGAAATTCAATGTTAAACTTCTCCCCAATCACTGAAGCTAAATCAAGAATTTTTCTATGTTTAGGTTTCAATGCATCTACTCTTCTAAGAATTATGTCTCTTATTTTTGCCGGAATTTCCAATTCAGGGACCGATAGAGTCCACTGATCATTTTTTTGAAAGAGGTTCCCCTGCGAAGATAACATCCTTAGAGATTCAACAATAAAAAGAGGATTACCATTACTTTCTTTTGCAAGTCTTGTCGCAAATTCTGGACCAATACTTCCTCCTAAAATATTTTCAGCAATTGTTGAAACATCAGTCTGGTTAAGGTTTTGTAACTTAATTTCTTCAAAGAGATCTTCTCGCCTCATTAGACGTAAAGTTTCAATAAGTGGGTGCTGGTGGCCTTCTTCGTCGGTGCTGAGTTCTTCACTTCTAAAAGTAGACAAAATAAGTATCTTCTCATTAGAAATGGATCTGGAAATGTAATGAAGCAAAGCAAGTGAAGCTGAATCAGCCCAATGAAGGTCATCTATGAAAAGAACTACGGGCTTTTTAGAAGAGATTGTAAGTAAAGCTTTAGTTACAACAGAAAGAGCGATATCTTTCATAACTTGTGGAGAAAGATTTTCAAATCTTCCGGATTTCTGTGTTTGTTTTATACCTCTTAACCATTCGTTTATTTCTGATTCTTCACTTTCGATTTGTTTTGATTCTTTTTCTTGGCTTTTTCTTTTGGTGAAATAGGAATTAAACGCTTCAATAAAAGGAAAATAGGGAAGGAAGGCGTTACTAAAGCACCAACCTTTCAAAATTATTATTTCTTTATTTTTTATAGATCTTAGGAATTCTTTAATGAATCTTGTTTTTCCTGTTCCAGCCTTTCCTGAAACAAAAATTGTACTTCCCTTTCCCCCGATTACAAGATTCAAGTGATGTTCTAATTCAACTAGTTCTTTTTTTCGTCCAACCAGAATTGGTTCTGACAGAACTTCAGCTTTCAATCCTTCCAGCTCTTTTGGCATCATCAATATTATTTTATTCTCATTCTAAATTAGTTATAAGATGTTAAACCTTTTTCGATATCTCATAGATTAGTAGGATAACATAATATTTAGAAGCTATGAAATTGTCTTAAAATTATTTCAGGAAAATGTTATAACTTTAATCTATTAATATATTATTAAATTAGGGGATAGTTTGCTAGATACTAAGGCATTAACCCGGACTCAAAGCTTTGCTCTTATTGCTATTATAGTTGTTGCAGCTTTAGGTTTAGCATTAATTTATAATTCCCTAAATAATTCTCAATCTAGTGATAATATTAAAATTGGTTTTTTGGGCGATATTGACAATGTTGGGGGTAAAGCTGCTTGGCAAGGAGCTGTTTTGGCTGCTGAAGAAGTCAACGATAATGGAGGAGTTTTGGGTAAACAAATTATTATAGTAGAAGAAGATGATGACAGCGAAACACAGCCAGTTGATGTTGCTTTTGCGACTAATGCTTTAACAAAATTGATTTCAGTAGATAAAGTTGATTTTATTTTTAGTTCTAATCAAGTATTTCCGAAAATTTACCAAGAAAGTTAGATATAAGGGTTTTTTTAGGGCATCAACAGGAAATACAACTTCTGCTATAAACGGATTAGTTGATAGTTTTAATACACTTAGAAATTATACGGGTTTTAATAAAGTAGCTTATCTCTCTCTTGATGTACCTGCTGTCGAAAATCTTACTTCAGGAGTTGTTGATTCCCTAGCTGAGCAAGGATTTGAGATTGTTTACGAAAAAACTTTTGAACCAGGAACCGTTGATTTTTCAAGTTATTTTGCAGCGATTAAAGAATCTGGAGCTGAAATTCTTGGTCCAGTTGTTGTTGGATCAACATCAATTCCTTTTGTTAAAGAATATTATGATCGACAGTCACCATTCGTTATTTGGGGAAATGTCATGTTAGCTTCAGATAGCGATTTTTGGGAATTGACAGATGGAAAATGTGAATCTGTATCTTTTGTCGGGTTTCCTGTTGTTTCAGGTTATCCCTTGACTTCCAAAGTAATCCCTATGAGAGAGGCCTATATTGAACGATGGGGAAAAATACCAAGCGGTGGATCTGTTTACACTTATGATTTAATACGATTTATTCTTCCAGACGCTATTAATAGAGCTGGAACAACTGAAACAGACCCTGTTATTTCAGCATTAGAAGAAACAGATGTTGAGACAGTTTTAGCTAAACATTTTGTCTATACTTCTACTCATGATATAATGGTTGGAGAAGCTGGACCGAACAAACCAGATGAAGATTATTTACTTGTGTGTCTGTTTCAGTGGCAAAACGGATTGCAGGTTCCAGTTTATCCAGCTGAAATAATGGAAAAAGCAAACGCCAACTACATCTTCCCTCCTTGGTCTGGACCATGGGACAACATAAACTAAACTAAAGAAAGTGCTATTCATTCAATTTTAGAGTCAAATCCTTTATTCTTAGATAAAACTCCTTTTTTTCATTAATTTAAGTTAAGCATATTGGATTTTTGATATACTCTTGATTTCTTAACTTCTTGACGATTATTGATTTTTTGCATTCTAGTGGATCCTCGGTTTGGGTAATGTTGATTTCGCCATCGAACAGATTTATTACTGCTTTTGCCTGATCTGAGGGATGCATCGTTGGATCCATCACAAAGAGCATCGTAAATCCTTTAGAACTTAAATCTGCAATTAATTCTGAAACCCATTTACATGTTGCTTTGGCTTCATAATCTAATAATATATTTGAAACATTTTCAATACAGATTCGTTTTTTCTTAGATTTGTCTATATTCCGATAAGCCTTAGCTATTGATATACTAAGGTTTGTGAGGTCAGTTTTGCTTCTTAGTCTATAAACATTTGATTGATTAGGTATCTTATTTTTTGGTTTAGGGTTACATACGAAAAGAGAAAAATTAGAATCTTTTAGGAAATCTTCTAAGTCATGCATTTCAGTAGAAACGTGAAAAATGATTTCATCTTTTCTAATTCCTGCTTCCAGAAAATTCTTGACTAAATACTCTCTTTCATCACTAGGTGACCCTGCTAAAACAATAGAATATTCATTTGGAAAACCTCCAAATAGCAAAGAATCTAATTCTGCTGTACCTGTAGCAATCCTATTTTCAAGAACGATTTCTTCAATAGTAATCTCCAATGTCTTAAGTAAGAGAATCTTATTTTGTCCAAGTTCATCTAAATAATGAACCTTAGGATTAAGCTTGTATTTCCCTTTCTTTAAAGATTGCAAAGTCAATTTTACTTCAACTAATTTTAAAGGAGCAAGCTGTTTACCTTTCATGTTTAGAGCTGTTTTGTCTATTCTGTAGATTTCAGGATTTTTAACAATTAAAAATTCTGGAGGAATAAAATCTTCAACCTTCATCAATAAGGCAGGTTCTCTTCCAGCATTAACGAACTCTAATGACAAGCAAAAAGATTCACCAATTTTAACTTGCTTGTGAGTAGTGACCAAATTTGCTTGAATGTTTGCATGTTCAAATTTTTCCAACCCAACTGAAACTTCATTTATAGGTGAAGGAGCAACAAAAGATGTAGTAGTTGACGCTATATTTGGTGCTTTCATAACTTGGCTTAAAGAAATAGCTAATTCTTTTTCTTCTCTAACATTAATCAAAATATCCTGAACTTTTGCTGCTTTTTTGGGTTGCTTAGCTTTTATGAATGAATCTGATGTAATTTGGAGAAGAGTTTCTACTATCTGATAATGTTTTGCCCTAATTTCTTGGTTTGATTCTGTTTCGGCTTTATTTATATACAGATAAGCGTCAAAAAGACGTTGAGTGGCCTTAGCATATTCTGAAGCATTTCTAAATCCTGCGCTAAGATAGTTAGTTGATGCGCTTTTTATGAAACTTTTAGCTTTATTATGTTCATCCAAATCTAAAGTTATTTGATATTTAACTCCTGCAGCTAAGCCTTTACAAAAATTGCTATTACCTAAAGCCCAAAGACTAGCCTTCTTAGTGAAACAATAATCTTTAGCTTCTTCAAAAAGTTCTGCAGCATCAAAATACAATTCAGCGGAAGTTGTCGCCTCTGCATTGGTCATCTTTTTCCAAGCTTGGCACAGAATTTCAATGTATTTTAGTTCTTTATGTTCTTCTTCATTTTCAATCTTTTCAACAATAAAAGATATGCTTTGGGCAGCCTTTTCATAACTTTTTGAACTATCCAGATATTTTCCGTCTCTTTCAAGTAGTCTAGCTTTTTCCATTAGGATTCTTGCTTGACAATATCTTTGTCTATTATTTGAATCTCTTAATATTTGTGTCAAAGAATTGGTTTCTTCTGTTGTTAAATTTTTAAGGATATTATTTTTAATTTTATGTTCTGTTTTTTGAAAATATTCATTTGCATCCTGAAAATTATCTATGGCTTTTCTAGGATTTTCAGTTCTACTATATTCTTCTGCTTGTTCCATCTTAGCCCAAGCAAAATAATTTGACGACAAATAACTCCAGTTATCTAATTTCTTGTGGATAATTCCAGCATTTTCATAGTATTTTTTTGATTTGCTGTAATCTTCTCTAATGTGATAGAATTTTGCGTTCTCAATTTCATTCCATGCTTGCATATACAAAGAATATTCATTATAGAAATCTTTGAGTTGAGG
>JARRMA010000090.1:0-5248 GCA_037386505.1 Candidatus Bathyarchaeota archaeon | reverse complement strand
AAAAAACTAATAAACTACAAACTAGGATTAAGAGATCCTTCCCAAATAGAAACAGAAACTGAAAACGATACATTTCAAAAAATGGCAAATTCAACAAAATCTTTGAATCTTCTTATAAACGCTTTTTCTGAACCAAATCCAATTGAAATTCTCATTTACGGCATGTTTGTCAAAAATAAACTTGGAAATTTAGTTCCTCGTTCTAGAGAAAAAATCGAGAAAACATTGGATATGCTAGATGATGCCATTAATCTTAAGGAACAAAATCCATCACCAACTTCTCTTCGAAGTGATTCTATAAAATAGGTTAAAAAATATGAAAAAGGGAAAAAAATGTTAAATCCGGCAAAAGAAACATCTGCTGAATTAGAAGTAGAAATTAATCGTTCTAAATTAGAAAAGGTTTTAGAAGATATACTTGACTTTGAAAAACTACGATATTGTAATGGTTGTGGAATTTGTACTGCATCATGTCCTGTTGCTAAACTTTTACCGGGAAAATATAACCCAAGAATCTTGCTTCATAGTCTGGCAGCTGGCAATGATAGAATTTTAAAATCACCTGAATTGTGGCTTTGTAGTTGGTGTTACCGTTGTTACAAGCGATGTCCACAACATTTGAATCTTCCAGAAATTTTTCAAGCAGTAAGAAAATTCGCTGTAGAATTTGGAATCCTGGAAGGTTTCTACAAAGCTTTGGAAATTATTAAAACAAATATCCCTCTTCCTCTTTCTTGTTCAAATATTTGTTTTCATCCAGATAGAGTAATAAAAAATAAAAAGGTAGTCATTGATGCAATTCAAAAAATTATGTTTACATCAAATAAAGAAAAAGGAATTGAACAAACTTCCAAACTTAACGGAAAAAAGGTTGCTATAATTGGGTCAGGTCCAGCTGGGCTCTCAGCGGCAAATGATCTTGCAAAAAGAGGATATGAAATAACAATTTTTGAAGCATTATCATCTCCAGGTGGAATGCTAAGAAGATGCATTCCCAAATATCGTCTACCTAATAAATTGATAGATTTTGATGTAATGTTCATAACCGATTTGGGTGTTGAGATAAAAACTAATAATCAAATTGGCGAAATTATTAAACTAAAAAAACTTTTCGAAGAAGGTTATGATGCAATATTCATAGCTACTGGTGCTCATGAAGACAAAGGTTACCACGTTGATGGTCAAGATTTGCAAGGAGTATATAATGCTCTCGAATTTTTAGAAAGAGCCAATAAAAAAGATATCCTAACCTTAAACAAAGTTTCAGTGATAGGTGGGGGCAACGTTGCTATTGATTCTGCGAGGACTGCACTTAAACTTGGAGCTAAAGAAGTCACTATACTCTACAGAAGATCGAAAGAAGAAATTCCAGCTAGTCCTTGGGAAATAAGGGAAGCAGAAAAAGAAGGAGTAAAAATCCAATATTTGGTTACTTCCAAAAAGATTTTGGGCGAAAATGGAAAAGTTACAGCAATCGAATGTGTAAGAAATGAACTAGGTGAAACGGATAAAACCGGTCGTAAACGTCCAATACCTGTTAAAGGATCCGAATTTACTATTAAAACCGATGGAGTAATTATTGCAATTGGTCAATTTCCAAATACGGTTTTCCTATCGGATACTGTTGAAGTCACTGGACAAAGAACTATAGAAACAAATCCTTTTACTTTAGAAACAAGTTCTCCAAGCATTTTTGCTGGAGGCGATGTAGTCCTTGGATCTGGGACTCTAATTGAAGCAATTCTAGCTGGAAAGCAGGCAGCTTATTCAATAGATTGTTATTTGAAAGGGGATCGTCTAGATCCACTTGAAATCGTGGAAAAAACTTATGGAAAAGGAGGATTTTAGTTTGTCTTCTAAGAAAGATGAAGAACTTCGAATCGGAGTTTATGTATGTCATTGTGGGAAAAATATCGCAGGATCAGTAGATTGCGCAGATGTGGCCGATTATGCTTCAACGCTTCCTAACGTTGTTCTTTCAAAACATAACCTGTATACATGCTCTGATCCTGGGCAAGAGACAATCAAAAAAGATATCAAGGAACACAATCTTAACCGAGTAGTAGTAGCATCATGTACTCCTAGACTTCACGAACCAACATTTAGAAGAACAATCGAAGAAGCAGGACTAAATAAATACCTTTTCGAAATGGCAAATATAAGAGAACATTGCAGCTGGGTACATCTGCACGAACCTGAAAAAGCAACAGCAAAAGCAAAAGATCTTGTGCGCATGGCTGTAGCAAGGTCAACCTTACTAAAACCTCAGGATGAAACTGTTGTTCCAGTAACAAGAAAAGCATTGATTATTGGAGGAGGCGTAGCAGGCATTCAAGCAGCCTTAGATTTAGCTGATACAGGCTACAAAGTATATCTTGTAGAGAAAAAACCAAGCATCGGGGGAAAAATGGCCCAAATTGACAAAACTTTTCCCACTATGGATTGTTCAATATGTATCTTAGCCCCAAAAATGTCTGACGTAGGAAAACATCCCAACATAGAACTTCTAACCAATAGTGAAGTCACAGAAGTTGGTGGATATATTGGAAACTTTAAAGTAAAAGTAAGAAAAAATCCAAGATACATCACAAAAAAATGTACAGCATGTGGTGATTGTGTAAATGTTTGCCCTGTTGAAGTTCCTAATGAATTTGAAGTAGGTCTTGTTGACAGAAAAGCAATATACATTCCTTTTGCTCAGAGTGTTCCGGCAAAATATTTGATTGATGAAAAAAGTTGCATTGGGCTTGGTGAAAACACATGTGCAAAATGTCAAGAAGTTTGTGGTCCTAAAGCAATAAATTTCAGTGATAAAGTCGAAGAATTAGAACTTAAAGTTGGAACAATAATTGTTGCTACAGGATTAGACATTTTTGACCCTGTTTCCCTAATGGAATATGGTTATCTGAGATTTCCGAACACTATCACTTCAATGGATTTTGAGCGCTTAATCAATGCAGGGGGACCAACTGGAGGTCGTTTAGTTCGACCTAGTGATATGAAAATTCCAAAATCTATTGCGTTTATTCAATGTGTAGGTTCTAGATCTGATAAAAAAGGACACCCATATTGTAGTAATGTATGTTGTATGAATACAATCAAAGATGCTTTACTTATTAAAGAACATTGGCCTGAAATCAAAATTTATGTTTTTTACATTGATATTAGAGCTTTTGGGAAAGGATTCGAGGATCTCTATAGGCGAGCAAAAGAAGAGCGAGTAGAATTCATTAGAGGGTTACCCGCAGAAATAATTGAAGATAAAAAGACTAAAAATTTGTGGTTAGTCGGTGAAAATACTTTAGAGAAAAAAATTTACACTGTAAATGCTGGAATGGTAGTTCTATCGGTTGGTCTTAGACCAAGAGATGACAGTGACAAAGTTCAACAACTTTTAAGATTATCAAGAACAACAGATGGTTTCTTCATGGAAGCTCATCCAAAACTAAAACCTGTTGACACTCCAACAGGAGGAGTATATTTAGCGGGTTGTGCTGAAGGTCCAAAAGATATCAAAGATAGTGTAACACAAGCAAGTGCTGCAGCAGCCCGTGCTGGAATTCTAATGGCAAAAGGAGAGGTAACAGTAGAGGCAATAACTCCGATAGTAAATCCTGAGATCTGTAAAGGATGTGGTCTTTGTGCTAGAGTCTGTCCCTACAATGCAATCTCTATCGATGAAGAAAAGAAACTAGCAAGCGTCGCAGAAGCAGCTTGTGCAGGCTGTGGAACATGCGGTGCAGAATGCCCATTCGGTGCAATAGAGATGCGTCATTTCACAGACAAACAATTATATACCCAAATAGATGCCGCTACCGAGGTAGATCCTGATAAAAAAATAGTTGCATTTTGTTGCAACTGGTGTTCTTACGCTGGAGCAGATTTTGCAGGTGTTAGCAGAATGCAATATCCAACTAGTGTTCGAATAATTCGAACTATGTGTTCAGGTAGAATTTCTCCAAAATTTGTTGAATATGCATTCGCAAGAGGCGCTGCCGCAGTGTTGGTTGCAGGTTGTCACTTGAATGATTGTCACTATATAAACGCTAATTACCAAACTAAAAGACGCGTTGAAAAATTATGGAAAAAGATGGAACGACTAGGTTTAGACAAGAATAGACTTCAATTGGAATGGATTAGTGCCGCAGAAGGAGAAAAATTTGCTTCAAAAATAAAAGAAATGCAAAAAATCGTTGAAGGCGCTACTGAACAAGAAATAGAAAAAACAATAGAAATTCTTGCTCCAAAAATCCAGGTAACTTCCTAATTAAATATATTTGTAAATAGGAAAAATTGGTGAAAAAAATTGAGAGGTCAGGCAATTAAACAGGACAATTTAAGAGAACTGAGTATTGAGAGAAATTTTCTACTAAAAAACTATCAATTACATTTAAACAAAGACATTTGTAACGGATGTGGAATATGCTATGAGATTTGTCCTCATGATGCGATAAAACTTTTACCAGCTACAGTTTATGAAGGAAAATTATTAGAAAAACCATCAATAGATATCGATGAAAATGCTTGCATTTTATGTGGGGAGTGTGCAGTATTATGTCCGTTGAGTGCGCTCACTATGAAATTGAATGGAAAAGTAACCGCAACTGTAATACAAAATGAGGCTTTTCCTGAAATAATCAAAGAAGTTGTTGTTCAAAAAGAGAAATGTGATTCTACATGTCAACTTAAGTGCCAACAAGAATGTCCCACTGAATCAATTAAGGTTTCAACAAAAAAATCGGAAAATGGTGAAGTTTTAGAAATAACAGATATAAAATTTGATGAATCTTCTTGTCTCTACTGTAGACGTTGTGAATTATCATGTGACCAAAATGCGATATCAGTAAAAAAGCCGATTATTGGAAGAATCAAACTAAATGCAACTTTGTGTCCAGAGAAATGTGAAGTCTGTGCGAGTATTTGTCCAACTCATGCAATCCAAATAGAAAACGGTAAACCAAAAGTTACAGAAGAATTCTGTATATTCTGTTCTGCCTGTGAAAAACTATGTCCACAAAAAGCGATCAATGTATATAGGGATTGGATATTTCATAGTGAAATTAAAGCTGCTGCTTGGTTAACTGCACTTAGAAAATTAACTTCTTGTGAAACTGTAGCTAAAGAACTTAGAATTAAGACTACAAAAAGAAGAGCTGATGTAGTAGAAAAAAGAACGAATACAACTAATTCAAAACTAACACCCTCTACCTGTTTACAAGCAGAAGAATTCTTAAAACTTCTTAACAGT
>JARRMA010000089.1:0-5272 GCA_037386505.1 Candidatus Bathyarchaeota archaeon | reverse complement strand
TAGAATTTTAGAGGTAGAAGAATTTTTCTGGTTTGAATCCGTTTTTCAGGATTTCAACTTCAAGCTGATGGAAAAATATCTTTCAAAAAATAGTATGAAAGTACACAAGAAGACAGCTTATTTCAATACAAAGGATATTCCACCAAATATGAAACACTAAGAATAATTCCTAAATTTCTTGAAAATTTAGGAATTATCTAATTCTTCTAGACAAAAATTAAGCTATAAAATTATTCGTGAAAAAACTAGTGTTTTTCAAGAATAACTCTAGAAATCTTTTGAATTTTCTGAACGGCTCTGGAATTCGTTACTCTTTCAAAAGCTGATACAACTTTAGTATAGTCTTGAAGTGAAATTCCCGTACCCTTGTGTTCCAGCATTCCAATTACGTATGACACTGGTCTAAGAATGATGCCATTCAACACACATTGGACGGCTTGTAGAGTTTAAAATTAATCCTGCAGCATTATCCCCCACAATAACCGAAAAAGATAGCTCCAACAAAAACTAGTGGACGATTTTAAAACCAGTTATTCCTGCTGTTTTCATTGCTGTAACTGCTTGGCTCGTGTCAAACATTGGGACATAATTTTGAGTATTCCGCATTCTATTAGAAACTTTGCCTTGAATTCCTACCGGCTGAATAACCAGTTGTTTATCGATGGCTGCTTCCTCACTAATTGCAAGATCTTTTGCAATATGGAAGATCTTTTGCAATATTAGGATCAAAATTTTGAAATTGATAATTAAGTTGACTTTGTCCACCAACATTTCAAACAATTCTCGATGTTCGAGGAAAATAATTTCACCCCAGAACTGTATATCCAGTTGAACGTCTTAAAATTGTCGAGCGAATATCCTGCTATATTAATTTGACAAATTTCTAATGGTGTATTGTAGCAGTTCTGTTACATCCTTGCAACATTATTGACATCTGAATGCAATGATTGATTAGTAGACCTTTAAAAAAGTTAACCTTGTCTATTCCGAAACGAAGTGCCGTACTTAGTGAAGTTAGAGATTCAACTTCTCGGGGAAAAGATATCGAATCAAAAAGCTTCTCAGTCACTTTCAGGAAGTCAGCAGTATAATTTACCCTGGCCGCTTATTCGAAGGGCTCAGCCAAATTTCCGAAGAAGATCTAAAAAATATTATTCAAGAAGGATTTCACCTTAACCAACAAGGGAAAATATCTTTGATAAAGTATTATGAAAGCACAGATCCAAATAGTCTTCTTCGGAAGCGTGGTTATTCCATCAAACACAAAAACATACAACGCAATCCTTCCTAGAAACACTATAGACAACAGCTCAATCAAGAAGAGTGAGAAATTATTTCACTCTTCTTACAGCCTCTAAAATCGATTTTAAGCCACTTTCAGAGAATCAGCAGTATATACTCATCGCTATCCCTTCGGGAAACGTCGCCTGACTCCGGTTGAGCCAAATTCCAGAAGAGGAACAGATTGAGATTATTCAAACCGGATTTCAACGGCAAGCTGAGGGGAAAATTTCGTTTAAGAAATACTACGAAAGTACAGATCCATATAGTTTATTTCAATCGAAAGGATATTCCATCAAATACGAAAGTATTCGACGGACAAAATTTTATCAACAATTGAAACTCTCAAACAACTAATAAAAACGGCACTTCGTTTCGGGAGAAATGTTCTCTGAGCGGGCTCTAATCTGTTATTTTAGACCACTTGATAAGTTGAGGAGGGTGATACTAACTTAAAGTAAAACGAAGTCGTGAATAAAGAGGTTTGAGTGATGAAGCTGAAAGATAAAATAATTTAGTTTTGAAAAAGGAAAAATAAATTTCCTTCTTCAGAACTACATAATCCATCAATTCAATTTTGTTAGTAGATCAGTATCTATGATGTCTTCATATTTCAAAACTATTATTAGTCATTACAAAAATCCTCCAGAATTTCACTTCCAGTTTCTAATCTATATTCGCGATTTAGATTTTAAACAGGAATTTTTAGGATCTACTTCGTATCGATGTGTTCATTTTCCTGTTCGAGATTTTTTAAAGTTTCAAAATCCTGACAGAGAATATACTTATTATCAGTTTAAAAAAGTAAAAGATTTTATTGAAAAATTACAAACCAACTTTATTATTAAAAAATTTAGTGATAGTTATTTTAAGAGTCTAGTTTCAGTTCCTCAAGTAGAATTATTTAAATTGAAGAAAGAAATAATTGCAAAAGTTTGGATTGTAGAAGAATTATTTTATTATTCTTATCCATTTCAATTTCCAAATGTTTTGACAGGAGAACTTAAAAAGCATGAATTCTCAGTTTTATCACATATTTTAACAAATTTTAGCCAATTGTCTCTGGAAAAACGTTTTGATATACATCAGTTTTTAGAATCCTATAGTCATTTATCAAATGCGGATTCTAAAAAAATAAAGGAATATTTTATTAAATCTATTCAATTATTAGCCGAATATAATCTGATTGAAAAAAGAGTATTGATTCTTAGTGATAGTTTAGTGGTTAAGGTGAGAGATAAAATAATTCGGTTGGAATATGATTCAATATGCTCTGAGAGGCTTAAAGTAGTCGATTTAATATTGTATTAACTTTTTAATATTTTAATAAGTTAATACAATATTAAAAATTTAAACATCAAGGAAATCAGTATGATTACTAAACAAATTGAAACGATTTGGAGCACCGATTGGAATTGGTTGACCAAATAACGCTAGGTCTATTGGTAAAAAAGCTAAATTTGTTGAGTCTTCCATACACTCAAAACAGAATGCAGCGGTGCTATGGATGCTTTTTGAAATATTTACAATTTTTGATGCATTAGTAAATACAACTACAGCAGGCGAAAGAACATAGGCACCTGCGTTAATACAGACAGCAGCGAATTTACGTTTACCATAATCAATAACGATACCTTTACCAACATCAGTAGCTATGCCCATTACTCCGGCACCACTCATCCAAGCATAAACACAACGTATTCCGCCAGCTTTAGCTTTAGAATATTGCTGGGCATATGTTTTGTATTGTGTTGAATTTAAATTACGAAAAGCAAATCTACCATGCCCCGGTCTATCTGGAATAAATTCCATAAGAAACTCCTTATTTTATAAATTATTGATTTAATTTTTAAAAATTTCATTGCTTTCATACCTGTTGTATCAATAATACTTATCACTTAGGTTTCGAACTTAAAAACAAGTGAATTACAAACTATCACCTCCCTTACTGTAAAATGAGCTACAATCACATTTATTATATATGTAATGTATATATGTAATGTCCAGAATTTGCAACTAATGCTACTAATAATTGTTAAGTACTCTCTATCTCATCTTTATTATCTATCAAAACCCGGTATTTTTCTGGCATTTCTTTAATTACTTCTTTTACCTGCTCATTTCTTAGTAATTCTTCAAAATTAAGAATTACCCGACTGAAATGACCGGGATAAAAATCAGATTTAGGAATCGAGAATAGCTTTTCCCTTTCACATTGTTGAAAATTATCTACAGGGCTGATATGAATGTTAGAATCAATTGAATTCTTTGTCTTTAATAATTCTTTGGAAATTGCTCTCGCTATACATCGGGATGTTGTCAAAGCTGTAGTTTGTAAATAGACATTCCAATACGGAATCCCCCGTGAGTCACGCTCCAATTGCCCATCAAAATTTTTAATAGAGATTAGTCTACCCCGATCTGTGATTCTTAAATTATATAAAATCGTTTCTAAAATTTTTTGCGAGACAAAATTCGAAGTGAGTAAAAGATCAACCAAACTAGTAGTGGACATTGTCCATAAAATTATTTTTGAGCCAATTGAACCTAGGGTAATTACCATATAAAAATAACGTTGACGATTCGTTTTGAATACCTTTTTTTGATCTTTCATAAAAAAATTATTAATTAAATATACTTTTTCTGATTAGTATAATCATATTATTATGAATAATAAAATCAGTTATAAATTAGGTATTAATCCTAGAAATGCGATCCTGACGTTCCTTTTCCCCCATTTCACTCACGTAACTTGAAGTTGCCTTCCCGATGGTTTGACGAACAAATTCAATATCTTTGGTGTCCTTCCATAATTGAGAAATATAACCAATTCGAAAACTATGGCTTGTAATATGTGGTTTTGACGGAAGAAAATTTGAAACTTTATTGACATCCATAGTAATTCTCGCCGAAGCTTTTGATTCGGTTTTCGATCTGAGGTAAAGATATAGGAATCCTTATCCTTCATCAGAAACAAAAACTCAAAATCTCTTTTTCGGGCTTTGACTAGCTTTTTGCCTTCCGAAGTTAAAAAAGCTTTGTGATTGGCAGGACCTCTTTTCAATCGATCAATCGAAATCCACCCTTCTTGTAGTAAAGTTTCCAGTTGCCCCACTTTCAATGACAAAAGTTCACCGATCCGAATTCCGGCCACTGTCAGTAGACAAATCGCAATTCGTGTTCTTGTCGCTTGATAACTTGAACCTTCACTTTCTTTTATCAGCAGGTTGTATAATTCAGAATTAATTGGATCACGCTTGGGTAAGCGTTTGTGATTGGCACGAGCTTGCTTTCGAGCTTCTTTTTCTTCTCGTTCTTGTTTGATTATATTTAATTCCTTCAGAACTCCATCTAATTGCTGTTTGAGTTGGTCGTTTGATTTTAGAAGCTCTTCATTTCGTAAGGCTAACCCGATAAATCCTTTCTGCAAATCATTTCGAATAGCTTGAAGTTCTTGCGAATTATTGGTTTGCCCTTTTACTAAAATATCTAACTTAGATTCAACTTATAAAAACCCTTATAAAATATAGCGTATCAAGCACTAAATGATCCGTTTTTAGTCTGTCAAAGATCAAATACGGATCATTTTTGTAAATATCCAATTTTTAACTCAAGGGTCGTTCATAGTTTCAGTAGAGCAAACTGCGTTCAATGAAATTGTGACCTTAAAATGGTCGTATTTTCTGATCAAGAGGAAAGATCAAATAATTAAGAAGAATGATATAATTTATCACTCTTCAAAATTTTGAAATTTTAAATAAGCCTCTTTTACATAATCCTTTACCTCTTGCTCAGTGCAATATTCGTCTTCTACTTCTTCAAATTGACGATAAATTGAGCCTATAACACTTGCAAACCGATATGATCGTGTACTAGGCTGAAATTTCTCGATTTGTTCCAAATCTATTTTGAACATATTAACCTCTTTTCTTACTTCTTCAGAGAATAACGAAAAAGCAGTTTCGAATTCATCAAAATTAAGAATATTATC
>JARRMA010000088.1:0-5331 GCA_037386505.1 Candidatus Bathyarchaeota archaeon | reverse complement strand
TGAAAGTGAACCGTGAAATCTCAAGCGTCAGCTTCCAACGTCAAGGTGGTGGTGGTGCGTTAAATTTTAACCCCAAACCCACACTCATTTTCTCTTCATATAAAGAAAAGTATAAGTTTAACTATAATATTACAGTAAATTTGATAATAAACGGTGACGTTTCGTGTGTGGCAACAGACGAAAAGAATGCTGTCAACAAAACAACAACAAATTTCAACAATACTTCAGGGCTCTTCATTGCCCAACAAGGTGGGTTATAATTCGCCTAATTGGAAGTGAAACAAAAGGTACTAGCGAGATATTTAAAGGCCTGCAGAAAATAAAAGAAAACGTTTCCAAGTCAGGGCTTTATTATCATCTTTCTGAAATGGAAAAAGCAGGCATCATCGAATTGGCAGAGTATAGAGAAGTTGGCGGTGGGGCTCCAGAAAAAGTCTGGAAACTAAAAACACAGGAAATCCAAATCAACCTCTTAACAGACTTGCCAGAGGCGCTAAAGCATGATTAACGAATATGCTGTTGAAGTCACAGATTTGACCAAGCATTTTAATGGTTTAGTAGCTGTTGACAACATCAGTTTAGACGTAAAGAGAGGAGAGCTTTTCGGATTCTTAGGTCCTAATGGTGCAGGCAAAACAACAACCATTAGAATGCTTACTGGTGTAATTAAACCAGACAAAGGTTCAGCATCCATATTCGGTTATGACGTTGTAAAGCAAGGTTTGAAAACAAGGCAGTTGATGGGAATTGTTCCTGAGATGTCAAATGCCTATGTTGATCTTTCATCTTGGAATAACCTTATGCTGGTCGGAGGGCTATATGGAGTTAACAAAAGCACAAGAACAGAAAGAGCAACAAGTCTTCTAAAAAGATTTGATTTATACAAACGAAAAGATCAGTTGGTTAAAGGCTTTTCAAAGGGGATGAAGCAGAAGCTTCTTTTATGCATGGCGTTAATTAGCGATCCCAGTATACTATTTTTGGATGAACCGACTTCTGGGTTAGATGTAGAGAGTCAGCGACTGATTAAAGATATAATCAGAGAGTTCAACACTAATGGGACAACAGTGTTCTTGACTACGCACAACATGGAAGAAGCTAACCAGCTTTGTGACAAAATAGCGATAATTAATCATGGAAAAATTGCTAAAATCGATAGCCCAGAAAAAGTTCGAAAACAAAGTTGTGGATTGCAGACAATCGAAATCAGTTTTGACAAACCAGTTAATGGTGAAGATTTGTTGAAGCTTCCCAGCGTTAATGGAGCAAATAAAATGGGTGATAAGTTCAGATTGTTTGTTGATGAGACAGGGGTAGCAATAGTTGCGATAGTTGATTATGCTCGATTAAAAAAACTGAATATTATTGCGCTTAACACACTTGCTCCAAGTTTAGAGGACGTATTCCTACAGTTAGTGAAAGAAAGTTAGATTGGTGAGAATCATGGATTATATTGTTACTTGGGATCAGTTCAAAAGATCGTTCTTTATTGTTGAAAAAAACATTCGTATCTATTATTCTAAAGGTCCAGTCATCATTTTTGGTCTTCTTATGCCCTTTTTCCTTTTTCTTTCATTCTACATTGGGCGAGACATGCCTATTGAGACATTAATACCTGGTTTGCTCGGAATGACTGCATTTTTTACTGCAACCTCTACTGGACCAGCAATAGTTCCTTGGGAAGCAAGAGCCAAAACACTTGAACGACTTATATCATCTCCTGTTTCCCTCAGAACGATCTTATTAGGAGATGTAATTTCTTCCTTCCTATTTGGGATTATAGTCACTGTCTTTCCAGTAATTGCTAGCGTGATGATAGGCATCGAAATAGTTTATCCTTTAATTCTCATTTTCGGAGTTGTTCTTGGAACCTTATGTTTCGCTTCATTCAGCATATTGCTCTCGGCGTATCCTCCTACAGACAACCCTTCTACAATAATGATGCTTTCTTCTATGATCAAGTTCCCCTTAGTTTTTATAAGCGGCATTTTCATCCCACTCGAAGAATTGCCTGTTTGGGGAAAAACAGTCGCATCTATATCACCACTAACCTATTTCACAGATCTCACAAGATTTTCAATTCAAGGTACTAGCCATTATCCGATTGAAATAAACATTTTAGTTCTCATCGCATTCACAATCGTATTTCTATTCGCAGCCATAAAAATTCATGAACATACAATTCAAAAAAGATTATAACACAAAACAAAGAAACAATCGCGATAGTCTCATGGTTTACTGCCTATTCACCCATCGTGGTTCCGTTGGCTGTTTGGGATTAAATTTTAACCTTCTCTATCTTCTTCCGCACTTGCCATTTCCTTCCTTCCCTCCCTCACTCAGGTGTGCGTTCGTTCCTTCCCGTTCCTTCACGGTATATAAAGAACAACAAGAGATACTACAAACGATAAAATCTGATTGGGTAACTATTCAGTTTTGGAACATGGAAAAACAATAAAGGGTGACTGAATGACTGAACCGACGAAAATATTAAGAAATATTGCTATTGGCGTTTCAAGTCGGTTTAATATTCGGTTTTTTTCTGGGTAATCTTATTGTCAATAATAGCTCTATTGCCACAGACACAGAAGGGATAATGCCAATCTGTACTGTCGGCTTGGGAATTGTTGGAGGGGTAATTGGCAAATTTATCAAGTCATGAAACATCAAGTTCACACATTAAAATGCTACAATCCTTGGTTTTTATTCATTCTTTTCTTTTCTCAGAAACTTAGCCAACAAAAAATATGCACAAGCAAGGGCTATGTGCATTGGTCAGATCTAAACAAGAAAGTCTTGAGGTCCCGTCACCCCTCCGCAACGCACGCAATCTTTGCTAGCAAACTGCATTATCTCCTCAGTAAAGGCTTCATGAACAAAAAAAGCAGAGGAATCTATCAAATAACAGAAACAGGAAAAATATATCTAGAAATAATTTGACCAAAAAATCTTTGATTAAGCCAAAATTTAACCACAAACCCAAAGAAGTATTGGATTTTTCTATAATGTTGTTTCAGTTAGTTTTTTAATCTTGATATTAGAATTAGCCAGTGTTTATTTTTTGACCTCTTTAGAATTTGAAAAAATGCAGTAAGCACTCACATAAATAAACTAACAATATTAAGCCTCCCTTACTATTACCAAAGGCACTAAACTGAGCTTGAGCTTAACGGGGAATGGACTATATTTGAAGACTTAGGGTTACTGGGCAATTTGATAATTCTTTTAGTTGCCTTATTTGCCCTAAATCAAACAAGCAATTTAACGATTAAGCATTCTGTGAAAATAGCTGGAGCTTCAGGTTTAGGAAAAGCAACTGTGGGTTTTGTTCTTGTTGCTTTTTCTACATCATTACCTGAACTGTTTGTCGCTATATTCGCAATAATGGAGCCAGAAAATGTAGGTATATCCATCGGAAATGTTCTAGGTTCAAACATAACAAACATCGGTCTAGTGCTTGGAACAATCTTTGTACTTATTGCCGTGAAATATTCAGACAACGCAAAGTTTCTACCAGCAATGGTTAAGGAGGAAACACGAGAGTTACATTTCGCATTATTGGTTGCTTCCGTTATTCCCTTGGGGTTACTTTACATAGGGTCTGCAAGCCAACTTATTGGCATTAGCCTATTGTTAATCTTCAGCTACAACATTTATCGGATATCCCAAACAAGAACTACAATCCCGGGGTCACCCCTTGAAGGTGAAAAGAATGAATTAAAAAAATATATATTAATGGCAGTTTTAGGTTCAGTAGGGGTTGTTGCAAGTTCTTTTTTTATTGTTGAGACCGGTTCATATCTAGCCACAAGCGTAGGAGTCCCCAAAGTCATTATTGGTGCAACCATAGTTGCCATTGGAACAAGCCTACCCGAATTAGTTACCAGCATAGACGCCATCAAAAAAGGTCACGCAGATCTTGCACTAGGAAACATCGTTGGGAGTTGTTTCATGAACATCACTCTAATTTTAGGTGTAACGTTGGTAGCTGCACCTTTCAGTGTTGAAATAGCAATTTTTACTAATCTAATCATATTCTCATTAGTTGCTAATGTTTTCTTGTCATATTTCTTATCAAACGAAAAAATAGGCTGGCAAGAAGGCGCCGTTTTGCTCTTTATATACTCCATGTTTTTGCTGACGAGCATTAACACACCATAAACTAGACTACCGCTCGAGATAGCAAAGGGCAGAAATATCCGGGAAAACTTCAGTCCCTATGAGATATCAGAAATCTTGCGCAAAAGCTGACTGCAAATTATTAATGCGCAGCAACAAGTTTCTCCTTCTTTCTTAGACAAAACCTTCTTACAAGCGAAAACAGGAGCGCGCCCTAATCCCCTCACGTCTGGTCTGTAGAGTAGGCGGAGCTTAACAACCAACAACTTTAGCAACATTAATGGCAGGATTTCCAGCCCCTAGAAGCTTCAGAATCTGCAACCCCTTCTCTGTAAGAGGAACTGCATCTGCTAGAGTTAAAATCGTGTTTAACTCCTTTAACACATTGAACCTGTCTTTTTCCTTTGTCCGAAGTCAAATAGTAGAATCCTCTAGAAAATTAACCCAAATTTTCTAATGTATAGAGAGGACACTCAACAAACCTAGCTAAGATCAGATTACCAGCGCCGATAACAACCCATTTGCTGCCGCAGTCTTCACAAGAAATCTTCTGATCGCTCATAACTCAGTGCTCCAAAAAGATTCTATTTAACAAAAAGAATGAGAAGGTTAAATTTAACCCCCAAACCCAATAGAAGATTCTTATAGAAAAAGTTCAAATTTTATTCAGTTAGTTCTTAATGAAACATACACTAAAACAATAGATTCATATTGGGGGAAAAGGGGGAGCACCAAATTTGCTTCTAACAAATTCTTACCCAATTGAAAGACCATCAGAGGGAGGTGAAAAAGTGAATAAAAAATCTTGAAAAGTTGCTTTTGACACTCGCTAAACTGTGCGCGAGATTTTGCTAAAAAATATGATTACTCAAGGAAAGGAAGGGAAATTAATCTAGGACTTATTGATTTCGGAGCAACAATTTGTCTTTCCAGAAAACCAAAATGCTCAAGCTGCACGATTAGTTCAATTTCTAGTTCACTTAATAGAAATCACACTTAACTGCGATATGCACGCGCCAAAGTCTGCATCAACCTTGATGCAATGTTTAAGTATCGATATTGTTCTTCATCATTTGTTAATAGGAGATAGAAAAAACGGCTGAAGAAACATTTGAAGGGGTTCCTCGAGAAAAAATTTCTTGGGACCCAATAATAGATTACAACAAGTGTACAACTTGTGGCGCATGTGTTGAGTATTGCCATGTGGATGCC
>JARRMA010000087.1:0-6295 GCA_037386505.1 Candidatus Bathyarchaeota archaeon | reverse complement strand
CTATCAATCACAAAAGTAGAAATCGAAAAAGGACAACAGAAACCCGTTCAAATCCTTGTAAGCATGAACAATCCAGCAGGCGTCTTCCAGATAGAAGAAGTGCTAGAAAAAAAGCTAGCAACTTCAGGCATAGGAAACTTCGTTGATGTCATAGCCTTAGAAAAGGGCGTCCAAATACGACGAAAATGCAACAAATAACAAAAACCGTCATATTAGTATCCTAATAGCAGATGATTGTTGAAAAAAACCTTTTTCCTATTTTTCTGCACAAAATAACTATCTATTTCCACAGCCCCAGACATATTACGAGCCTAATAAAAGTATATTGTTAAAAACAGTCTTTTTTCTAAAAATTTCAGCAAAGCAAAGAAGATGTTTTGGTGCTCCGGCCGGGATTCGAACCCGGGTCTCCGGCTCGAGAGGCCGGAATACTTAACCGGACTATACTACCGGAGCACAGATGGTATACACCCCAAACGTAATTCAGGTATATATCCATTAGTCCCTTTTTTGCTGTACGCTATACCCTAAAAATCCTTGCATATTAGCTTTTAAATCACTTTTACCATTTTTTATCTCCAACATAATATCTGGAGCTTCATCAAACAATTAAATTCTGCATGAAGAAAAAACCAATCCTGTAAAAAAACGGGACTATTTCCTGTGCAAATATTGTCTTTTTTGTATTCAAACTTTTAGTCTCTGGGTGACGCTAGTATGTTTTGTGCTCTCACCGAAAAGAAGACCTGCTCTGCACGCATAAATCCCAAAACCTGTATAATCTCATAATGAGATATCCAAAATTTATCCATTCAAGGGTGGCGTGGTACAGGCTTAGGTGAGAGCCCTTCTTTGTAAAACTAAACTTTCTAATAAATTACCTGATTTTAAGCGAAATGATTATCTTCGTTTTGTATTTGGAATAATTTTTTGAGCGGATTCCAAAAATTTTTCCATTTCTTCTTCAGTGTGAAGAGTAGGAACAACAGTAGTTCTAAATTCATAATCAATATTAGATTTTTTTAAAAGTTCAATGCTTTGATTTATTTTATTTAGATTTTTTTCTATTTTGACCCCAGTTGCTTCAGAGTAATTTTTTTCATTGAGTGGCGCCTTAATATCCATTGCTACATAATTTACAAGTTTCTTGTCAATAAGCTCCTTGAGAATCACTGGATTAGTTCCATTAGTATCAAGCTTAATCAAGAATCCCATATTCTTTAATGTTGAACAAAGTTTTACCAGGTCTTTATTGATAGTTGGTTCCCCACCCGTAATACAAATTCCATCAATCCATTCTTTTTGTTCTTTCAGTTTTTCTTTCAAATATTCTAATGGAATAGCATCGAGTTTTTCAGGTTCCAAAACAAGATTCACATTATGACAAAAAGGACAACGAAAGTTACAACCTGAAAGAAAAAGTACAGAACAAATTTTACCATTCCAATCAACGAAACTTGCTTCAATAAATCCTTTAATATCCATTTTTAAGTCTCTCAGCATTAATTGCTAAAATAAGCACCGCTCCTTAATTGCTTATCTTAAAAAAGAAATAATTATAAAACCTCAATTACAAATTCAATTTGTAGAAAATATTTTTTGAGATGATTTAATGCAATCAAATGAAGAACCAAATAATGTTCCAGATGAGAAAGAAATTATGAAAAAACGAATGCAGAAGATTAAACATAAAATTGCAATTATAAGCGGTAAAGGAGGTGTAGGAAAAACCCTTACTGCTGTTAATTTAGCAATATCATTTGCATTGAATGGTCATGAAAATCATATTGGACTTTTAGATGCTGATTTACATGGTCCGAGTGTTCCTAAAATGCTAGGATTGGAAGGACAAAAACTTAGAGTAGGGCCTGTTGGTGCATTTCCGGTCTTGGGACCTCTCGGAATAAGGGTTGTTTCGATGGTGTTTGTACTCGAAGGAACAGAAGTTCCTGTAATTTGGCGTGGACCTTTAAAAATGAGGGCAATTCAACAATTTTTAACTGATATAGTTTGGGGAGAATTAGATTTTCTTTTCATTGATTTGCCACCAGGAACAGGTGATGAACCATTAAGTGTTATGAAACTTCTTCCAGAACTAGATGGAGTTATTATAGTTACAATTCCTTCAGAAGTTTCTCAAAATGTTGTAGAAAAATCAATCACATTTTCTAAACAATTAAATGTTCCAATTATTGGGATAGTTGAAAACATGAGTGGTTTTGTTTGCCCAACATGTGGTACTGAAACGAACATCTTCAAATCTGGAGGCGGAAAAAAGATTGCTAAAAAATATGATATTCCTTTTTTAGGAAAGATTCCTATTGATCCCAGAATTTGTGAAGCATCAGATTCAGGTCACCCTTTCGTAATGGAGAACCCAGATTCGCCAGCTGCAAAATCTTTCGCTCAGATAGTAGAAAAAATTAAGAAATATATTGAAAATGAAGAAAAAAACAAATAAAAAATTCCCAAAGAATATAATAGCATAAGAATTGAAAGTTTCTAAGAGAATTACTAATTCTAAGATTGTATCTTAGTCTAATTTATCTTGTTATTATACTACTAAATATAGTCAACATAATCACTAGAGAGTGAAAAATAAAATTAAGAACTGACGATAGTTGATCTGACCTGTTTTACTCCTTTTCTTGTTGCAAGTTCTTGGGCAAGACTTCTGATATCTTCGGAGTCACCTTTTACAGCTATGGCTTCTAGACATTCTTTGTCACTTAAATGAACGTGAAGAACAGAATTTATTACATCACGGTGATGATGTTGAGATTCAATTAGATCATCTTCTAAACCTTTTACGTCATGATCATAAACCATCACTAATACTCCTGCCTTTTTTCCCTTTTCTTTATGAAGTAAACGTTGCTCGGTGACGAAGGAGGTTACAGCATCTTGAATTGCCTTTGATCGACTATCATAACCAATTTCTTGAATGACCTGATCTAAATCTTTTAGTAGCTCTGGGGGAAAAGTAACGCCCACTCGAACAATTTTAGGCATAAGTTTCACAGTTTTATAGTTTACAAACTTATGATAAAACTCTTATCATTCAAGATTAGCTATATATTTATTATTAGATAGAAAAAATCAATTTAGAATGTTCTTAATCTGAAATTTAAATAAATTTCTTTATCCGAATTTGTAGTGTTTTTTTATTTTTTTCTTTATTTGCCATGTGCATTTAAGACCTTCAGGAAAAACAACGTAGTCACCTTTACCGAATTCAATTGTTTCATCAGGAGTTTTAACAGCAGCTTTTCCTTCTAATATTAAACAAGTTTCTTGATCAGAATATTCCCACGGAAACTCTGATTCTTCTTTTTCCCAAATTGACCAAGACTCTGCTTCATTCTGCTCATTTATTGTAGGTTTTCTTACGGTTGGCTTCATTTTCATTCACGATTCCAGAATAGAGATCATCCTATAACTTTTTCGTTATTTCTAAAAGATTAAAAAACTAATTATTTTTTGTTAAAATTTTTCCAAGAATGAAAGCAGCTCCAAGAACTAGAAATACACCTATTATACCCGCAATAAGTGTTGAGCCATAACTACTTTGGACGATTGGAACATTGTAATCAGGCATTAAACCATTAGCTGAAGAGTTAGTTTCTTCAACTCCTAGATTCTCAGCTACTCTTTCAAGTCCATCAGGATCACTTGAAGCAAATGGTATTAGAAAAGCAAGACAAACAACGATGAGAATTAAAGCTTTAATATATTTGTTCATTCAAATCCACCTTTAAGAGATAAAAAAGATGAAAGAGTAACAGTAGGCATGCGTTTTAGCTGAGTTAGTAAAGTAGCTGTAATGATGGCTTCACCAAATCCAATTAATATATGCCAAAAAAGCATCGCCGGGATAGTAACGGCAATACCACCTGCAGCTGAAAATAATGGGGATAGACCTATTTCTAAACCACAAGCTAAAGCTCCAAGAACCATGGAAGCCCACGAAGCAATAAAGACACTTGCAAAGAATCTGCTGTTACTTTTTGATTCTCTAGTTAAAGCTTTTACTAAGAAGAAACTAAGACCACCTATAATGGCCATATTAAAAACATTGGCACCAAAAGTAAATATTCCTCCATCTGCAAAAAATAATGCTTGCATTATTACAACTATTGTCATACTTAATATTGCAGCATATGGACCTAGAAGAACAGACAAGAAAGTTCCACCTACTAGATGGCCGCTTGTTCCGTAAAGAATTGGAAAATTAATCATTTGAGCTGCAAAAACGAATGCACTTGAAACAGCAAGCAATGGAGTCATTGAAGTAGAGTAGGAGTTTTTAGCTTTTTTCCATGACCAAAATAAGAATCCCATTGAAATTGCGTACATTAATATGCAAATAGCTAAACTGAGGAAACCATCAGGTATGTGCATGTAATCACTCCAGTAACACTATTATCGTAAAAAGTAACACTGATATTAATAAGCTTTTTCAAATCTAAAAAAATCAAAAAATAAACTCACCACTACGCTTATATTTTGCTCCGAAAAATATACGTCAATCCACCGTTATTGGCGAGATTAATGAGTTCAAAGCTTCGAATCTTAATGCTAAGTGATTATTTTTATCCCCAAATCGGTGGTGGGGTTGAAAAAGTTGTCTATGAAACATCAAAACGATTAGCAGAAATGGGATGCGAAGTTTTAGTAATCACTCTTGGAAAGTGTCCAGCTCAAGACAATTATGAAGTTGATGGAATTAATGTTTGTCGTTTACCAGCTTTTGATTTAACCGAGAATTTTGGTCTTCAATTATGTTTTCCAAAAAATGTTTTTGGTGCATTTGAAGCTGCAAAGGATTTTTGCCCAGATATTATCCATGCACATAATATTTTTTTCACAACTTCATTGCTAGCTGTTCTGTTTAAACGTCTATATCATAAGAAAATGGTTATTACAGCTCATCTGGGGGATGTCCGGAAATTAGCACTTGTTGGACGTATGAAAGCACTAGCGGCTTCATTTTATGAATATAGCTTAGGAATTTTTGCATTAACATCTAGCGATAAAGTTATTGCGGTAAGCGAATCAGTTCGTGATTATATGATTTCATTGGGTGTTTCACCTAAAAAAGTCAAAGTGATTCAAAATGGTGTGGATCTAGAGGGATTTTTACCTGCAAAAGTAAATCCTGATCCTAAAAGGAGTAACATACTGTTCGTTGGTAGACTTCTTCCGAATAAGGGTTTAAGTTACCTAATAGAAGCTGCCCAAATAATTGTGGCAAAAAGTTCAAAAAAAGTTTTATTCAAGATTATCGGAGACGGAGCACATAAAGAACAATTTGAAGAAATGGTAGCTAGCAAAGGATTAAGTGATTATTTTGTTTTTCTTGGAAAAGTTCCAAGTATTTCTGAAATATTTCAAGAAGGAGGAATATTTGTTCGCCCTTCATTAACGGAAGGAATGCCCCTTACAGTGTTGGAAGCTATGGCTTCACAGTTGCCTACTGTTGCATCTAATGTAGCGGGGACATCTGAATTAGTGATTCAGAATGAGACGGGACTCCTTGTTGAATCGGGAAATGTAAAACAATTAGCAGAAGCAATACTTTGTCTAGTGGAATCTCCTGAATTAGCTCAAAGATTAGGCAAAAATGCTCGAGAATTCATTGAATATAAATATAAAGAAAGATACAGCTGGGACGCTGTTGCTTCCAGCACTCTTTCAGTATACAAATCTTTAGGTGAAAAATGAGTATGTATAAAGTTGGTGTAATCGGAACTGGTTTGGTAGCAACTACTCGACATATTCCTTCATTTCTCCGTGATCCCAGAGTCGAGATAGTAGGAGTAACAAGCAGTGTCATGGAAAGTGTCAAAAAAGCAGCGGAAAAATTTAACATACCAAATTATTATGAAACTACTGACGAGTTGTTAAAACAAGGTTTAGATATTATAGCAATCTGCACTCCACCCTTCGCTCATCATGAACTTGTAATTAAATCTGTAGAAGCAGGATGTCATGTTTTAGTAGAAAAGCCATTTGCAATGAATTCTAAAGAATCAGAAGAGATGATAACCGCAGCTCGTCGAAATAACGTTAAACTATGTGTTAGTCATAACTTTTTATTTTCTAGGTCGATGAAAAAAGTAAAGCAGCTTCGTGATTTTAACGAAATGGGAAAAATCACTGGTGCAATTGCTATTCAACTTTCAAATTTGAAACGTCGTTTGCCTACTTGGTATCCTTCTCTTCCTGGAGGTCTATTTTTTGATGAATCTCCTCATATGCTTTATTCTATTCTGGAATTTCTGGGAAGCGTTAC
>JARRMA010000086.1:0-5413 GCA_037386505.1 Candidatus Bathyarchaeota archaeon | reverse complement strand
TGAAAAAAATGAGTCCTAATTGTATTTTCTGTAAACTTGTAAATAAAACTATTGACGCTAATATAATATTTGAAGATAAAAATACCTTAGTTTTTCTAGATTCCTATCCTTTGGCAAAAGCCATAAAGAACATATTGCAAGATTAGAAAATCTTAAAAATAAATTATCTGAAGATCTTTTTCATATTGTTCATAGAATGACGGGACCTGTTCAGAAAGCAGTTAATTCTCCAGCATGTCTAATAGCTATCAATGATGGTCCCGAAAGTGGACAAAGAATAATTCATATCCATGTCCATATTATTCCCCGTTCTGAAGATGATGAAGCAAGTTCGATACATTCTCTTAATTGGAACAGGCCAAAACTCAGCAAAATAGAAATGAAAAAAATTGCTGAAAAAATTAAAATCTTATCAAAGAAACCAATGGAATTTAAAAAAAGTAAATAGTGATTTATTTCGAATCGATAAAACAATTTTAATCCTTTCTGTAATATGGTGTAAGCGGTTGTAATACATCGAAAACATTCAATTTATGTATTCTTTTTTTCAATTTTAGATTTGAGGTTAATTGTATTGCCACAAAAATATCCTATAGCTTATAGATTGCATCCAAATAAAATAGATAAAGGGATTCATTGGGTAACTTTAGAACTTAAAAATATAGGATCAGAGATTTTAACAGATTTATCTATTAACTTGAACTCTTTAGACACATATTTTCTGACAGTATTAGGAACAGGTAAATATTTAATGGATCTCAAACCAAAAGAACAAGAAGCTATTCCCTTCCAAGTATCAACCAATGGTTCAACAAAAGTTTATGGAACAATTGACGGATGGCAAGGCGAAGAAGAATTCTCATGGGTTTCCCCCAATATTCAACTTAAGGTAGGTTTGGCAGTTGCAGAATTGCTTACTTTATTCACAATGACAACTCCTTATCCTCCTTTAGGAGAGACATTAACAGTTGAAGCAACAGTTCTTGGTTTAATTGAAAGCGAAGGACTTAGCTTAGAATTTTGGGCCGAAGCTCCATCAGGAAAGTTTGAAGAATTAGCGACAATAGAAACAAAGAATCTAACTCCAGGCGAAGAAGCTACATACACCGCAGAGATTACCCCCCTCGAAGAAGGATTCTACACAATCTATGCTTATCTCTACGATGGAAATGAAAGGCTGGGAATGAAAATCCAAACAATCTGGGTCCGAAAAGAGTAATGTGACTTTAAAACAAATTTTTGGTGATTATTAATGGCTGGAATATTAACTGTAAAAGATGTAATGACTAAGGATGTCAAAAAGGTTGGAAGAGATACTAACATGCAAGCAGTGATTAATATGATGAATGAATTTGAGATTAGTAGTATCGTGATTATACAAAATGATAAACCGGTGGGAATTGTTACTCATAAAGACATTTTGCTTGAGATTGTAAAACAAAATTTTGCTCCAATTGCAATAACCGCTCAACATGTAATGTCGGCTCCTTTAACGATAATAGACGAGAATGCTAGTCTAGAAGAAGCTGCTAAACTAATGACTGAAAAAAAGATTAAAAAATTACCTGTTGTGAAAAACGAAAAACTTGTAGGAATAATTACTAGTATGGATATTGTCAGAGAACAACCAAATCTTATTGGTTTATTGGAAGATATTTGTTCCTTATCTGCTAAGAAATAACTCTTCTAGAATCTTTTAATGGATATGGACGTATTGGATAAACCAAAAAGTAAGAAATATTACAGTCATAACATTAGAAGAAAAATAATTAATATTATTCAGAATCAATTGGTTGTGTAAAAAATGGGTTATTATTTTGTAAAAAACCAAGTTGTTCATAAATATCCTCCAAAATGCGATACGAAACGTGAAGGCGAGAAACTCTACGGAACACCACCTGAACATTATATCAAATGCAAAAAATGCTTTGATTTACCCCTAAACAAAGACCCAATGTCAAAATAATAAACATAAAGTATTAGGTTTGTTGGAGGTGATAGGTTTGGAAAATGAAGTAAACGTTCAAAAAAGATTTGAAGAAATAAAATCCAATTTCACAGAGTTTAAGGAAAAAGTTGCGGAAATGATTAAAGATTTACATGTGGACTCAAATGAGTGGTCAATCTCAATTAATAATAACCAAGAACAGATGATTGTTGATCTTTCAGTAAAATTGATACTTAAACACAAAAAAATGTCTGAATAATAACTATAACTAACCCGAAAGCAATGTATTGTTAATCTAGAATTGATAGAACGTAAAAATGCTGAACTGCATTGTAAATTAAAAATTAAAATTTTATTTAGATATCAATTTTTAATGTTAAAGGAGGGAATTTAGTTTATGCCCTGGGAAGAAACAGATAATTACATAAGAAGTGGACATGAAAATCCTGACAAATATGATGATGATTCAATGCGAACCATAGAAATAGACTCCGATGAAGGAATTAAAGCAATAATTGGATGTCCTAAAGGAAAATATGAAAATGGAAACTGTCAAGTTGGAACAGAGGTACAAAGTTATTTGTTTTCAAAAGATCAAGGATGGACAATTAGCAAAGCTAAAAAATGGTTCAAGGATCACCAAAAATTGTAATGATGGACTTTAATGTAATTTCGTGTTAATAATTGGATTTGTGTATTTATGAAGTGATCGACTGAAGTAAAGAAATATTATTAAAAAGTCATAGATATGTAAAAAAGTTAAATTTTATACCCAAAATCATAACTTTTTCTACATTTTTTATATCTATGTGGTATACGTCTCAATTGTTTTTTGTATTTCTGTCAATTTTGGCAAATGAAATATATGAATCAATTTGTTCTTAGGAATATGAAATGGGCTTTCTCCTAAAACTGAAGTAAATAAAAAATCAATATTTTTATCTATAAAAATATGAGCAGCTTATCAATTACAAATGATTACAATTGATTACATTTGAATTTTTTTATTTCGTTTGTAATCGTTCAATTAAAATATGGATTATTCCAATAGAAGTATTTTCTTCAAAAAAATAAAAGGAATGAAAAAATGAAAAACATAGAAATAAAATCTAAAACTACAACAATATCATTGATACTATTATTAACAATTTCAACTGTACTAATTTTATTACCAACAACTATCGCACAAGATACTTTTAGAGAAAAAACAACTCATGCATATGTTGGAGCAACTCCAAACCCAATAGGGGTAAATCAACAGGTTCTAATTCACACAGGAATAACAGATTACCTGTATGTCCATACAGACGGCTGGGAAGGTCTAACAGTAACAGTCACAAAACCAGACGGTTCTTCTGAAACCTTGGGACCTTTTAGAACCGATGCTACAGGTGGAACAGGAACAGCATATATTCCGGATCAAGTTGGAACATATACATTACAGACACATTTTCCAGCCCAATGGTATAACTGGACTCAGCCTCCACTGTTTGATCCTGATGTCTATGGTGATATCTGGTATAAAGCAAGTGACAGCGAAACCATTGAACTAGTAGTTACAAGTGAACAAAGAGAATATTACCCTGGGCATTCACTTCCTAATACATATTGGACTCGACCAATAGATGCTCAACTCAGAGAATGGTCAACCATATCAGGAAATTGGGAAACAAATCCTGATAATCTAATAACTGAAGGTAATCTGTATGCACCAGAAAGCGCTCATGTATTATGGGCAAAACCACTGACATACGGAGGTCTTGCTGGAGGGACTATGGGTGAACATGCATTTAGCTGTGGTGATGCATACGAAGGCAAATTCGCTTCACCGGTAATTATCGGAGGAGTACTCTTTTACAACAATTACCAAGATCGGATGCCACAAGATGGAATTATAGCAGTAGATCTTCACACTGGCGAACAATTATGGTTCAGAAATAATAGTAGAGTATCATTTGGTCAAGTATTCTATTGGGACTCATACAATATGCATAGTGTATTTGGATATGTCTGGGAACAAATTGGAAACACATGGAATGCATATGATCCCTTCACTGGAGATTGGGTTTACACAATGGAAAACGTCCCAACAACAGGTGTACGATTTGGAGCAAGTTTCACTGTCCGAGGAGCAAAAGGTGAGATACTAATCTACGAAACTGATATAGCAAACGGATGGATGTCACTTTGGAACTCCTCCAGAGTTGTGTCAGACAGTGGAAGCTGGAGACCCCAAGGTCAAATATACGAGGATGCAGATGAACGCGGAAGAGAATGGAACAAAACAATTCCTCTTGGTTTACCTGGAGAAATCCGAGCAACACTTTCAGACAGAATGATTGGTAACACTGCGACAGGTTGGACAGGTATGGGCGACAATCCAATAGATGCATGGTGTCTAAGTTTAGCTCCAGGGCACGAAGGAGAACTAATGTGGCAAAATACTTTCAATCCACCACCGGGTGAATTGAGCATAAGTTATGGCGGAGCAAGCCTAGAAGAAGGAATATTTGTTTACGAAGTCAAAGAAACAAGACAATACTATGCATTCGATCTGGACAACGGAAATCTGATTTGGGGACCAAGTGAAGGCGGATCATATCTTGGAATCTATGGTATGGATACAACAATTGTAGATGGAAAAGTCATTTCAACAGGTTATCACGGCTATGTCTATGCATATAATGCCCAAACAGGTGATCTTGAATGGACATTTGCTGCACACGATGAATACACTGAAATCTTATGGAGCGATAATTGGCCAATATTTCCAGCATTTTATGCAGATGGAAAATTATACCTTCAACATAATGAACACTCACCTGTTGATCCTAAACCTAGAGGTGCACCTTTCATTTGTATTTCCCTTGAAAACGGAACAAGAATTTGGGACCTACCAATTAGGGGAACTAGTTGGGGAGGTGACCCAGCTATTGGAGACAGTATAATTGCTATGTATAACACATATGATCAAAGGATCTTTGCTTTAGGTAAAGGTCCAAGCGCTACTACTGTTGAAGCACCTTTAGTTGCAGTGCCGAAAGGTTCTGGAGTCACAATTCGTGGAAGAGTTACAGATGTATCTCCTGGTACAGAAGATTCAAGGATTGCTTTACGTTATCCGAATGGAGTTCCAGCAATGTCAGATAGTAGTATGACTGATTGGATGAAACATCTTTATCTTCAATTTGAAATGCCCACCGATGCGACTGGTGTTCCAGTTAAAATTGAAGTAATAGATCCCAATGGAGAATATGCTTGGGTTGGCACTCCAATCACTGACACTGACGGAAACTTTGCATTTCCAATGAAACCAACAATTGAAGGTCAATTTATGATATTAGCTACATTTGATGTTTCAGCATCTTACTATTGTTCACATTCAATAACATATCTAAACGTAGATCCAGCTTTAACTCCTTCAGGTCCAATAGTTCCAAGTCCTACTGCTGAATTCCCGATAAC